>JBAXFO010000261.1:0-6539 GCA_037139885.1 Planctomycetota bacterium | reverse complement strand
GAGGATCTCCGGCGACCGCCCGAAGTGGGCCGCGAACTGAGCGACGAGGGCGGTGTAGCGTTCGATAGTCCGCGGCGAATAATTGCGGACACGCATGTCTTCGACGAAACGTTGGCACTCGTCTCGGACCTGCACCAGCGCGGGCTGGACGAAGACGTGGCCGTCGTAGTCTGGAGCGAGTTCGGCCGCACGCCGCGCATTAACGACAAGGCGGGCCGCGATCACTTTCCCACCGGTTCCGTGCTGCTGGCGGGCGGCGGCTTCAAGAGAGGCCAGGTCATCGGCGCCACCGACTCCCGCGGCGAACGGTCCACCAGCGTCGCCTACCGTTCCGCCAGCATCCTGGCCACGTTGTATCGCCACCTCGGCATCGACCCCGCCGCCACCCTGCCCGACCTCACCGGCCGGCCCATGTACCTGCTCGACGATCGCCGCTTGATTAGCGAACTGCTGTAACTGCCTGGCGATCCCGATGCCGTTCAGGGAAAGATCGGGCCCCGAATTTCCGAGCGGGGCCGAAACCGGAGATAGAGGATCGGTTCGCCGAGCGACTTCAAGCGGAAGTCCGGCCCGGCGAAGGCTTGCATGCTGACTAACGAGGCCTGCCCGACGACGGAGAAGGATTTGACTTCGTCCGAGTCTTCGATGACGCGGAACGATTCAAAGCCGGGAGTGACGTTCACGAAAACCGTGTACGTGACGACTTCGCCGTCTTTGCGTTTCGATTGATTCCAGCGGAGCCAGGGTTGCGGCTCGCGCAAATCTTGGGTTTTCAGGAATTCGATGAGACGCCGCTCGCGGTCGGCGTCGTGCACGATTTGAATGGTCAAACGCCGCACCGTTTTGACGAGCTTTTCCCCCTCGATATCGCGATCGCTGACCTTGATCGTCAGGGGATCCGCCCAAACGGCCGCCGACCACATGAGCCAAAGACCACAAGCCAGAATGATACGCATGACGTTCTCCCAACGACTTACTTGATCATCACTTCGAAATGGTTCAAATCGTCCGAAACGTCTTCCGTCTTCCCATCGAACGCCGAGGTCCGCCAATTGAACGATCGGGGCAGCTCGAGAATCACGGCTCGGTCGCGCGGGATGTTGTGCGTGCGATCGCCGACGGTGAGCGTGACGTCCGCGCCTTTCAGGTTCCAGAAGCTGACCTTGCACATCGAGGTCCGCGCCTCGGTCAATTGCGGCACGCCGCTGAAGACGCGATTTTGATAGATCATCGGCCCCTTGTGCGGCGGCTTGGCGAGCGGCGGCTCGGGATACGCGGGCCCCATGAAGGGAGCGTTGGGAGCCAGCGTCGTGGGACCGGGCGATGGGGGAGCAGGTGTCGGGCAGGCATAGGGAACTTGGGGCTCATGCGGATACGGAAACGGCGCCGCCTGGGGATAGCGCGGCTGCGGGTTGAACGATGGGGAGCAACAATCGTTCGCCTCGACCGCAGCGGCCATGAGAACGACAACCGCAAGACCAGCCAGCCACATGCGAGATCCTGCCATGAAATGAACTCCTTGAAAAAGTCCGATTATTCCGCGGGGGACGATTGGGGGATGTCGGTAATCTACCGGTTCGGTTGGCCGAGCGGTAGCGAAATTTCGCGCGGGCTCGCGAACTCGCGGACAATCGGATACAATCCCCACCGCTTCGCCTTTGAGTCATGAGGAGATGGACGCATGAATCGTTCGACGGTCGGATTGGTGTTGATCGCCCTTCTCACGGGAGGGCAAGCCGCTACGGCGCAAGACGAGACGCCGGCCGTGCTGGTGTGGACGCATTCGCTGAACGCCTTCTTCGATCAAGGCAAAACGCTGTTGACTCAGATCGGCCAGGGGAACATCGCCAGCACGTTTGCCGAACAGGGGCAGGCGAAGCTCGGCGCCAAGGGATTGACCGGCATCGATCGCACGCGCCCCCTCGGAGCGTTTCTGCGGTTCACGCCCGATCCCTCGGGGGCGCTGCTCGTCCCCATCGTGCAAGAACGCGATTTCTTCGATCTGCTCGAACGCTTCGACATCAAATCCGCGAAGGAGGCGGACGGCACGTATCGTCTGGCGGTGGCGTTGCCGATTCCGGTGTATGCGAAGGTCGTCGGCAACTACGCCTGGATCACCATCCTCAACAAGACGGGGTTCGCCGCGACTCTCGATCCGGCGAAAATCTTCCCGCAGCAGCCCGCGCTGGTTTCGGCCCGCGTGCAGATCGACGGCATCCCCAAAGACGCCCGCCAACTCGCCATCAGCCAGTTCGAAGACAGCCTGCAACAGGCCATGAAGAAGAACGACGCAGGCACGCCCGCTCAGAAAGCGTTCACCGAGGCGAGCAACCTGGCCCTCGCGCGCTTCTTCGCCCAGTCGCTGGAGGAAGGCAGAACGCTCGCGGCCGATCTCGCTTTCGACGCCAAAGACAAGTCGATTCAATTTCAACTCGCGTTGTCGCCACGCCCCGGCACGCCGCTGGCGAAAACGCTCGCCGATGCGGGGCAGCGTTCGAGCGTGTTCGGCGCTCTGGGACAGGCTTCGCTGGCGGCCCGCGTCAACCTCGCGTTGCCCGACGCGGTCGCCAAGGCGTTTGCGCAACTCGTCGAGGAGAGCTTCACCGAAGGCGCCGCCGGCTTCCGCGATGCCGACAAGAAAAAGCAGTCCCAAAATTTTCTCGAGGCCATCAAACCGAGCCTGGCGGCCGGCGAGATCGACACGATTCTGCGCGTGTTGGGGCCGAACCCCGAACGCAAAGTCGGCGTCGTTGTCGGCCTTAAGACGCAGGCGGGCGACCGCTTGGGCGATGTCTTCAAGGCCCTGGCCGAGGACGCGACGAAGACGATGAGCGATGCCGAAAAGGCGAAGGTGATGCTCGATGCCGACGCGGTCGGGGCGACGAAGATTCACCGCTTCATCCTGGGAGCCGATCAAGGCCGGAAAGTGATGGATTTCTTTGGCGATCCGACATTGTCGCTCGCGTTTCGCAGCGATGCCGTGCTTTTTGGAATCGGTTACGACAGCAAGACGGCTCTCAAGACTTTGGCGGAGACCAACAAACCCGGCTCCGCGCCGCTGGCGCTCGTCGAGTTCGATTGCAAACAGATGGCCCCGCTCATGGCGCCGACGGGACCTGACGCGGGGAGCGTCTTTACGGCTCCGACCGACGGCATGGTTCGCGCGGTTGTCCTGGGGGGCGAACAATTGCGCGTGAGCGTTTCGGTTCGTACGCCGGTTTTGCAGTATTTGGGGCAGGTGCGTGGGGCGAAGGGGGACGGGAAGTAGCGCGTCCGCAGAGCGGGGAGTTGGGGGCCTCATCACGACAGGTCAGCGTTTTTCTGGCGCAAAACCGCTAACGAGCCGGATCGTCGCCCAGGGCCCAGGCGAGGCCATCGCGGGTTGCACGGGTGGCGTCGTCGATGTTGGCCCATGTGACGAGCGTGATGGTTTCGGCGGTGCGGCGGATGGTGATCATGCCCGTCGGCGAGGCGACGCGGAGTTCGCGCCAGTCGTCGGGGGGCGATTCGTCTGGAAAGGCGAGTTGATCGTCGATCATGCGGAGCGGGACGGAGATGCCTCGCGAAGCGAGACGTGCGGTCACGACCGACCAGGACGGAGCGCCGGCAGGGCCAAGTTTCACGGTGACATCGACGCCCACGATTGGCTCCCCAAGACCCGATTTGGCGACCGACTCCAACTTGCCATTCGCGTTTAGCCGCCGAACAGCCGACGCAGCAGGCCGGGCTTTTGCTTGTCGTCGTCGAAGTTATCATCGGTATCGAGGTTGATGGCGGCCATGGTGGCGGGGCGGCGTTGCGGCGCCTTGGGAGCCGCGGGATTGATATTGATGTCGAGAAGCGAGTTGGCGGTCTTGGGCCGGCCTTCCGGGCGCGTATCGGGCCGACGCTGCAAGGACATGAGCCGTTCGCGGAGGCCTGGGTCGCGGCCGGCGACTTCGATTTCGCGTTGCACGTCGGTGTGAAAGCGCTGCATCTCGGCGCGTTGCCGGGCCAAGTCGGCTCGTTCCTTGGCCATCGACATTTCCATTTCGCGAGCCTGCCGATTGAGCGCTTCTTCATCGGCGAGAAGTCGCTGTTCGAGGCGCGCGAGTTCGTCCTGCCGTTGGTCGAGTTGCTCGGTGGTCATGCCCGTGGGGCCGCCGCGCAGGGCTTCTTGCAATTCTTGAACCTGCATGTGCAAACTGCGAATCGTTTCGGTCTTCTCGTCGAGAATCTGGTCGAATTCGCGCTGTTGTTCTTTCCACGCGGTGGGCACATCGGCGCGGAGCTTGGCGTCGAGTTCGATGAGCTTCTTGCGGAGCAGCTCGTTTTCTTTCTTGAGCTGATCGGCTTCCTTCTTGTATTTCGCGAGATCCTCCGCGTCGATCGGCAGCACGATGTTGCCGCTGGAACCGAATTCCTTCGGTTTGGCCGGGGGCAGCTCCGCTCGCTCTTGAAAGGCCTTCAAGATTTCTTGATTGGTGGCGGAGAGCTTTTGCAACTCTTTCTTGATCGTATCGATGCCGAGAAGATCGAAGTTGAGAGGCAGAATATTGGATGGCGGCCGCGTCGCCTTGGCGGCTTCGGAAGGTTTGGCGTCGTTCAGGGGACGGGTCTGCGTCGTCATGGGAGTTATCTCCGTGGGGGGTCAGCCCAGGACCAACAAGGGGTTCGCTCGTGTTCCGCGCGAGCGAAGCGAGAGGCGCCCCGCACAATCGGCATAATCGGTAGGTCTCTCACTTGGAACTATAGCTCACGCTTTTGTCACGTGACGCAAGCATGTCGTCAAAAACTGTACGCAAGATCTGCAACGCCGTCTCCACCTGGTGAACATTTATGCACAACGGAGGACAGAAACGCAGCGCCGCCTCCCCGCAGCCGAGCAGTAACAAACCCTTGCGAAACGCGGCCTGGATCACGGCGTCGCGCGTCGCCGGGTCAAGTTCGTCGGGCCGATCCGGGTGAACGATGTCGGCGGCGATCATAAGCCCAAGGCCCCGAATGCCGCCGATTTGCGGCGTGTCGAGGGCCAATTCATGAAGACCTTGCTTCAGCTGACGGCCGCGATCCGTGGCGTTGGCCATGAGGCCTTCTTCGAGAAGGTCCATGGTCGCCAGCGCGGCTCGGCAGCTCACCGGATTGCCGCCGAAGGTGCTCGCATGGCTGCCCGGAGGCCAGTCCATGATCGTGTCGCGCGCCACGATCGCCCCCAGCGGCATGCCGCTGGCGATTCCCTTGGCGAGGCACAAAATATCGGGGGCGACGTTCCAGTGTTCGCAGGCGAACATCTTGCCCGTTCGGCCAAAACCCGTCTGCACTTCGTCGAACACCAGCATAATGCCATGCCGATCGCACAACGCACGCAGCGCGGGCAAGAACCCGGCAGGCGGCACGCGATAGCCCCCCTCCCCTTGAATCGGTTCGACGAAGATCGCCGCCACTTCATCCGGCGGAGCCGTGCGCCGCAGCACCGTCTCCTCGATCTGCCGGACGCACGCGCACGCCGTCCCGCAACCTTCGCAGCCGCGCGGAAACGGCACGTGATGAATGTCCGGCAACAGCGGCGAAAAGCCGCGGCGATGCACGAGCTTCGACCCCGACAACGACATCGCCCCATACGTGCGCCCATGAAACGCTCCGAAGAACGCGATCGCTCTCGAGCGGCCCGTATGATAGCGCGCGAGCTTGAGAGCGGCTTCGAGCGATTCGGCGCCGCTGTTGGTGAAGAAGACTCGCTTGTTCCCCTCCCCGGGAGCGGCCAAAGCCAAACGCTGGGCCAGGTCGATCTGGGGGCCGTAGTAGAAATCGGTGCCCGACATGTGGATCAGCTTGCCGGCTTGATCTTGAATGGCGGCTGTGACACGGGGATGACAATGCCCCGTCGCGGTGACGGCGATGCCGGCCGTGAAATCGAGGAAGCGATTGCCGTCGACATCTTCGATGACCGCTCCTTCGCCGCGAGCGCAGACGAGCGGGTAGACGCGCGTGTACGACGGCGACATATATCGCTCGTCGCGATCGAGCAGCGCGCGCGCGATCGGCCCGGGGATTTCGGTTTTCAAATCCGGAACGAGTTCCTGTTCGAGAGTCATGGGACACCCGGTTTCATTTCCGCCACGCCACTTCGGTCAAACCACATCGGTCAATCCACATCGGTCGACAACCCTTGCGCCATCACGATCGTCTCCGCATGATTCACCGTCCACGCGGTCTTGTGCGTGACCGCTTCGATCAACCCCGCCGCCGACGGATGCCCGTTGCCGCTCTTCTTGACCCCGCCGAACGGCAAATGCACCTCGGCCCCAATACAGGGGAGATTCACGTAGCCCATGCCGTATTCGCATTCCTCGCGGAAATAGCGCATCGCTCGATAATCTTCCGTGACGACAGCCATCGACAGGCCATAATCGGTGTCGTTATAAATCGCGACCGCCTCCTCGTTGCTCGTGAACGGGATGACCGCGAGATGCGGACCGAAAACTTCCTCTCGCAGACACCGTGCGTCCGCGCGATGGTTCAGACGATAAATGAACGGCGCCAGATAACTCCCCTGGGCG
>JBAXFO010000260.1:0-6540 GCA_037139885.1 Planctomycetota bacterium | reverse complement strand
GCAGCGGTTTGTAGTACTTGTCGCTGAATCCGCTGCGAAAGAGAACGACGTCTCCGAATCCCAACGGTCTGTTCTTCTTTTCCCAGAGCATGATCCGCTCTTTGGTTATCAGATCGCTGCGCCCGTTCGGCGCCGAATCGAGCAGATCGGCGCAATCGACGACGCACGCCTCGCCCACGAACTGCCACGCGGGAACCTTGTCGGTCGTTACCGTGCCGAACTTTCCGGCATTGGAGAATCCCGATCCTGGCGGCGTCACCGAATGGGTCGGAACGTCGAGTTGCGTGCCGGTGTTGCCGTCCATGATCAAAATGTCGCTGTTGTATGCGCTTCGAGGGCCGATCCGCTGGTAATGGTTGATCTGAAATACGGGAAACAACGGCCAGACGCAAGGATACTCGGGCGCGACCAGAAGCGATAGGTCGACGAATCGGGAGGAATCGTCTCCCGCAATAGCCGGTCGAGTCGTCGGCTCTTCGAGCAAGACGACCGACGCGGCGAATGCCGCCAGCAACGCCGTCAGACGAAGGGGTGTCGCAATCATAAAGCGTCCTTTCACGACAGAATTTCCCGAACCACATTGCCCTCGACATCGGTCAAGCGGTAGTCGCGGCCGTTGAGGCGGAATGTCAAACGTTCGTGGTCGAGGCCGAGAAGATGGAGGATCGTGGCATGGAAATCGTGGACGTGAACCCGATCTTCGCCGACCGCGATGCCGAACTCGTCCGACGCGCCATGAACCATGCCTCCCTTGATGCCGCCGCCGGCGAGCCACGAGGAAAAGACCTGATGGTGATGTTCCCGACCCGTGTGGCTGGCTTGCTCGTGGTACGGCGTGCGGCCGAACTCAGTCGTCCAGACCACGAGCGTGTCGTCGAGCATGCCTCGCTGCTTCAGATCGCGAATCAGGCCGGCGATCGGTTGATCGACGTTGCGCGCCAGCGCGACGTGATCCCGCATGTTGCCGTGCGAATCCCAGTTGTTCGACGAACCGGTGTCGATGAGTTCGATGAAGCGAACGCCGCGCTCGGCGAGGCGGCGGGCCATCAGGCATTGCCAGCCAAACCCGCTCGCCCGGCCGCGATCGACGCCATAGAGACGCAACGTGGCGTCGGTTTCGCCGGAGAGGTCGAATGCCTCGGGAGCGGCGCTTTGCATGCCGAAGGCCGCCTCGAACGAGCGGATGCGGGCTTCGAGAGCGGAGTCGCGCGGGCCGCTTTCCAGGTGCCGACGATTGGCCTGGCCGATCAGTTGCAGTTCGAGTTCCTGCAATTGGGGCGACGCCACGCGCGGGCGAATGTTCGGAATCGGCGTCGGCCCTGGAATCACCTGAGTGCCCTGATGGCAACCGGGCAGAAAGTCCGAACCCCAAGTTTGGGAGCCCGCGTAGGGCGCGGCGGGGGCGATGACCACGAACGACGGGAGGTTGCGATTTTCCGTACCGAGCCCGTAACTGACCCACGCGCCAATGCTGGGCCGCGCGAAGGTCCACGACCCGGTGTGCATGCCGAGCGTGCCTTCATAGTGGTTCGTGTGATTCGATTCGAGAGAACGGATCACGCAGACCTCGTCGATCACCTCGCGCACGTGGGGAAAGAGTTCGCTGACTTCGATGCCGCTTTGGCCTCCCTTGCGAAAGGCCCAATCGGGCCGCTTCAGAAATCGGTGAAACGTTCGACCCTGCCTGTTATCGACGGTAATCGTTTGGCCGTGCCGGGCGAAAAGCTGGGGCTTCGGGTCGAAGGTGTCGACGTGCGAAACTCCGCCGGTCATGTAAAGGAAGATGACGCGTTTGGCCTTCGCCGGAAAATGCGGAGATCGCGGAGCGAGCGGGTCGGCCGCTTCCTCGGGCCTGGCCTGTTCGGCCAAGACGCCGGCGAGAGCGATCGACGCGAAGCCGCCCGCGGCATGCTGAAAAAGTTCGCGGCGGGAGTAAGGACTTTGACTCATAATGAGCGTCATCCAACAGTTGCCGAGCCGGTTCATTGAACGAACAAGAATTCGTTGCGAGCAAAGAGCGTCCGCGCCAACGCCGCCAAACTTTCGCCTTCGACCACTTGGGCGGGGACGCCCTTACGCTGCGCGCGATACTCCTGAAAAAATCGGCCGACGTCCTCGTATTCCGCTGGCAGGGGCGGCCGCGCCAGCGCCATCTCGTAGGCCACGCGGATGCGCTCCCGTTCGTCCTTCGTCGTCCCGGCGATTCGCGCGGCAAAAGCGGCGGCTTGCTCGTGAACGAAGGGGTCGTTCATCAAGAAGAGCGTCTGCTTGGGCACGGTCGTCGGGACGCGTTGCGGCGTGCTGGCATTGGTATCGGCCCCGTCGAACAGGGCGAGGAACGGGTGCCGCTTGAGCCGTTGCGTCATCAGGTAAACGCTGCGGCGATTCGTTTCGTAGACGGCCGCGAACGGCGCGTGCTGCGAGAACCCCCATTTCTCGCTGGGCGGAAACGGGTGCGGCCCCCCCATGCTAGGATCGAGTTTGCCGCTGATCGCCAGCATCGCATCGCGGATCGCTTCGGCCTCGAGACGTCGCAGAGGAGAACGTCCTAGCAGCGAATTATTGGGATCCGCGGAAACGAGCCGGGTGTCGGCCGCTCCCGAGAGTTGATACGTTCTCAACAGAACGATCAACCGATGCATCGCCTTGATCGACCAACCGTTCGCTTGAAACTTGGCCGCGAGGTAGTCGAGCAATTCCGGATGAGTCGGACGTTGCCCCCTGACGCCGAAATCGTTGGGCGTGCCGACGATTCCGTTTTCGAAATGATGTTGCCAGATGCGGTTGACCATGACGCGAGCCGTCAACGGATTTTGCGGTCGGGCGATCCACTCGGCCAGGGCGAGTCGGCCGCTGCCCGCTTCGTCTTTGGGAAGTTGATCGCCGCCGAGGACCGTCAGGAACCTTCGCGGCGCTTCCTCGCCGAGGTCGCGAGGTTCGCCGCGCTTGTGAATTCGCGCGTTGTGCGGCTTGCCTTCCGCCACGGCGTAAGCGACCGCGACGGGTTCCGCCTTCGCCTTTTTCGCGTCGGCTTCAGCCTTGAGTTTTTGCATTTCCTCCGGTGGCAACAGGGGAACCATGTCGGCTGGCCTCGGCTTGCTCTCCGAACCGGGGACCGCATAGCGCGAGCTCTCGAAAATTCCGTAAAGGGCGTAGTAGTCGTCGCGCATCACCGCGTCGAACTTGTGATCGTGACAGCGGGCGCAGCCGAGCGACATTCCCAGAAAACTCTGGCCCATTGTGTCGATGGTATCCTGAATCGTCAGGTGGAAGTCCTTTTCCGGATTGAAGCCGAAACGTCGGGAGATCGCGAGGTAGCCAGTCGCGATGACCCGCTCGGCGTACTTCTCTCGCGGCCCCTGAGCCGCAAGGCGATCGCCGGCGATCTGTTCGCGCACGAATTCGTCGTAGGGCTTATCGGCATTGAAGGCGTCGATCACGTAATTGCGGTAGAGGTACGCCTGCGGCGCCGGGTAGTCGGCCGTCTCTCCCGCGGTGTCTGCATATCGAACGACATCGAGCCAGTGACGGCCCCAGCGTTCACCGTAATGCTTCGAGGCAAGCAATCGCTCGACCAGCTTCGCATAGGCATCCGGCGATTCGTCTGCCAGAAATGCGTTCACGTCTTCGGGCGTCGGCGGCAATCCAATCAAATCGAAGGTCGCGCGCCGAATGAGCGTCCGCCGATCGGCGTCGGGCGCCGGCTTCAGGCCCTTGGCTTCCAGCTTCGCGAGAATGAAACGGTCGATGTCGTTCCTGACCCAGGCCGCGTCTCGAACCGGGGGCGGCGGCAGTTCGACGACCGGGCGAAACGACCAAAACGCCCGATCCGCATCCGAGACCGGACCGCTCCTTATTGTCGCGGGGGCTTGCGATTCCGCCGGCCAGGGAGCCCCCATCTGCACCCATTTCACCAGCACGGCGATTTGCTCTTCGCTCAATTTCTGCTTGGGCGGCATTCGCAAATCATTCTGATGGCTGAGGGCCTGAATCAGCAAGCTCTTCTTCGGGTCGCCGACGACGACACTCGGGCCTTGATCCCCGCCTCGCAACACGTCCATACGTGAGTCGAGCCTGAGCGATCCATTCTGTTTTTTCGCTCCGTGGCATTTTTGGCACGACTTCGCGAGGATTGGCCGCACCTGGTTTTCGAAGAAGGCGTCCGAAGCCTGGTCGGCGCGCGCGACCTGCGCCATTGGGATCGACGACAAAAGCAAAAGCCAAAATCGAGGTCGCATCACTTAAACCAAGGTAGTAGGCGGTCTCGCCCGAGCAACGCACGCCGGAATGCGTCAAATCTCCTCGAGCCTCTGATTGGAGTCGCCGAACCTGTCGAGCCGAACGCCCGCTTTTTCCATCAGGGACAGATACATGCTGCACATTTTGCGGTTGGGCCGGCCGGTGTAATCCAGAATGCGGCCGGTGCGAATCTGGCCGCCGCCTTGGCCCAGGAGGACGACGGGCAACTGATTGTTTTCGTGGCCGCCGGTCATCATGCTCGAGCAGAAGAGAATCATGGAATTGTCGAGCAGCGTTCGCTCGCCTTCCTGGATTCGATTCATCTTGTCGGCGATGTAGGCCAGTTGTTGGGTGAAGAACTGGTTGACTTTGAGCCAATCGGCATTGTTGCTGTGAGACAAGAGATGGTGGATCATGTAATCGATGCGCTGATTCGGCCGATCGGACTGCAGATTCGGGAAACGCAACGACGAATGGTCGTTGTTGAGTTTCAGCGTACAAACTCGCGTGGTGTCGGTCTGGAACGCCAGGACGAGAATGTCGCACATGAGGCGCATGTGTTGGTCGATATCTTGCGGCAAGCCGTCCGCGGGACGAGGGATGTTCGGTCGATCGAGGGTGGGGCGCCAGCCTTGCAACCGTCCGGCCCGCCCGGCCCGGTCGATCTGCGTCTCGACTTCGCGAACCGACGACAGGTATTCATCGAGCCGCCGCTGATCGGTTCGGCTCACCTGATTTCGCAAGCCACGCGCCTCTTCGAGGACCGCGTCCAGCACGCTTCGGTCGGCTCGGCCGACGTTGTCGCGGAAGAGGCGATCGAACGCCAGCGCCGGGTAGACTTCCAGCGGCGTCGGCGTGGTCGGCGAACTCCACGAGATGTGGGAACTGTAAATCATCGAGTAGTTTTTGTGGATCGCCGCGATCGGAAGTTCGCAGCCGAGGACGAGGCTCGGCAGCTTGGTTTGATCGCGGTGACGTTGAGCGATGACCTGATCGCAGCTGATGCCGGAGCGAATTTCGCCGCCGGGGGCCAAATGGGCGCCGGTGAGCAAGTTGCCGGTCTGGCAGCTATGGATGCCGCCGATCAGCGCCTCGGCGTTGTACAGTCCGCGGATGAAGTTCATCTTTTCGCGGAACGGGAGCAGCGGTTCGAGCACGCGGCCGAGTTCCATCTGAGCGCCTTCGCCGCGCGCCCACCATTGCTGGCTGTGGAAGCCGTTGCCCGCAAACAGACAGGCGAAACGCACCGGCGGCCCGGCGTCTCTCCGCGTCGGGCTCTCGCCGCTCCAACCGGGCAACGATTCCATCCAGGGAAGCGCCATGCTGACGCCCAGGCCGCGCAGGAATGCCCGACGGGGTACCGGGTTTTTCGGAAAAGTCTTCATGTTCGAATCTCCTGGAATTAATCGGCCGATGCCGCATCGAGCCCGCGAATCCTCTGAAATTGCGGACTGCCAACAATGGTCAAGACGGCCGCGGAAATCTGGCCGTCGTGTTTCTTGAGTTCCGACACCATCGCATCGATCAACGCCGTGTCCGAAAGCGTGGTCGCCCGGCCCAACGCATAGCCGAGCAGCCTTTGGCAGAACAAGCGCTCGACGACGTCTTTCTTCTTGGCCAGAAGAAAATCACGCAATCCTTCGAGTCCCTCGAACTCGGTTCCGTCACGCAGCTTGGCCTTCGCATCGACCGGATGACCGCCGCTTTCCTTGTCGCGTCGGCGGCCAATGGCGTCGAATTTCTCGAACGCGAAACCGAAGGGATCGATGCGGACGTGGCATGTCGCGCACGAAGCGTTCGAAACATGCTGTTCGACCATCTGCCGGGTCGTCAGCTTGTCGGTCCCTTCCTGATCGGGAAGGATGGGGACGTTGGCGGGAGGGCGCGGCAACTTCTCGCCCAGCAACGTCTCCACGACCCAGTTGCCTCGAAGAACCGGGCTGGTGCGGGAGGCTCCCGATTGCTTGGCATGCACGCTCGCCAGCCCCAGAATACCACCTCGGCCATATTTTCGCACGCCATCAACCTTGCGCCACTGCGGGCCCGTCACTCCCGGAATGCCATAGTGTTTCGCCAACGGTTCGTTGAGGAAGGTGTAGTCCGCATCGAGCACACTTCGGATCGGCCGATCGCTCTGGAAGAGGTCTTGAAAGAACAAGATCGATTCTTCGTAGATGGCTTGTCGAAGTTTGGCGTCAAACGTCGGAAACAGTTTTTCGTTTTTCTCCTTCAACTCGTCGAAACCACGCACGTGGATCCACTGGGTGCCGAACTCGATGGCCAGCGAACGCGTCCGCGCAT
>JBAXFO010000259.1:0-6542 GCA_037139885.1 Planctomycetota bacterium | reverse complement strand
AACCGCCGATGCTCCCCGTCGGCATGCGTTCGTCGAGCACGCCGACGACCACGAACTGTTGCTTGTTCAACACGATCGACTGCCCGACGGGGTCGTCGAGCGGAAACAAGGTCGCGGCGATTTCCGAGCCGATGACGGCGACGTTCCGCATGTCGGTGTCGTCTCCCTCGTCGCCCTTTTCGTCGCCGTCGCGAAGAAAGCGCCCCTTCACGACTTTGAGCTGATTGACGTCTTGATACGCCTGCGTGGTTCCGACGACCCGGCCATTGGCCATGCGGTGCAGCCGCCGAATCTCCTGCGGAAACATGCGCATGGGCACGCTGCGCATGACGCTATCGATCATCTGAAAGCCTTTGTGGTCCCCGGCGGTCAGGCCATAGCGGATGATCGAGGTGCGGCGACTGCTCGTCGAATCGTCGGAGGGTTTGACGCTACGGATGATGATGTTCGTCGCGCCGGCGCGTTTGATGTCTTCGAGCGCGTCGTTCATGCTCCCTTCGCCGAGGGCCAAAAGCGAGATGACCGCCGCCGTGCCGATGATGATGCCGAGCACCGACAAAAACGCTCGCAGCTTATGCAGCCAAAGACTGCGCAGCGCCAGATTGAGCGTGCGAGTCGTCTTCTCGAGCTGAATAAGAAACGCTTCCACCTGAATCCCATGATCCAAGCCCTGGGATGAGGCGCTGCGAATCCCAGGGCTTGGCCCTTTTCCCAGCTTCCGAAATCACCCCGACAACAACACATTCAACTGCTCGGTGAACGCATGCGAAGCCGCTCCGTCATAAGCGGTTTGCTGATGGTTGCGTTCGTCCGTTTCGATCGACCCATCGCGCATGCGGATCACACGTTTGGCCCAGGCGGCGATGTCGTTTTCGTGCGTCACCATGATGATCGTCTTGCCCGCCTGGTTGAGGCGGGTGAGAAGGTGCATGATCTCGTCGCTGGTGCGCGAATCGAGGTTGCCGGTCGGTTCGTCGGCGAGGATGATGTGCGGATCGTTCACGAGCGCCCGGGCAATGGCGACGCGCTGTTGCTGGCCGCCCGAAAGTTGCTGCGGACGATGATCGAGCCGGTGCGACAAGCCGACGAGATCGGCCAGACGCACGCAGCGCTCGTGAGCGGCCGCATCGAGGCGGCGATGCTGATACATCAGCGGCACCAGGATGTTTTCGACGACCGTGTATTGCGGAAGCAAATTGTACGACTGAAAGATGAACCCAAGATACTTGCTGCGGACCGCGGAGAGTTGATCGTCGTCCATTTCGGCGACGTCTTCGTCGCCGAGGAAGTAATTTCCGGAGGTGGGCCGATCGAGGCAGCCGAGGGAGTTGAGAAGCGTCGATTTGCCCGACCCCGACGGCCCCATCAGGGCCACGAAATCGCCTTCATCGACTTCGAGCGACACGCCACGCAGGGCGCGGACGGTCACCGATTCGAGGTAGTACGATTTCGTCAGGTCGATGGTGCGTACGATGGCGGCCATGAGTCTATTGTACCATCAACCGACTCCGCGTCTTCAATTCTCGGGCGTGCGCAGAATGCTCAAGGTCGCTTCGCTCGCCCAGACGCGAACTTCGGGATCTTCGCTGCCCACCAGCGTACGCAAGACGGGCAAAGCCGCCGCGGCGGGCGGCCCGATCTCCGCGAGCACTTCGCAGGCGGTCCGCACGACACGCGGGTCGTTGTCCCCAAGGCAGGCGATCAAAGCGGGAATGGCGGCGGCCGCCGGAACCGGACCAATCTTCATGAGCGCGTACATCGCCGCCAGACGAGCTTCGATGTCGCCGCTCTTGATCGCGATCGACAATGCAGGCACGGCGTCTTTCGCGACCGGACCCAGAGCTTCGAGACTGGTCGCCGCCGCGATGCGCAGATTCAAATCCGAATCGCCCAGCAACGTCGCCAACGGCATAATTGCGGGCCGGGCCCGATCGTTCGGCATATAGCCGAGCGTCTTGGCCGCCGTCCAGCGCACGAAGCGGTCCGGATCTTGAAGCGCGAGCATCAGCCCCGCCATCGCTGGCTCCGCCTTGTCTTCCAACACTTCCAGCGCTTCCGCGGTGGCGCGGCGAATCCGCACATCGGGATCGCGGAGCAATACGATCACTTGCTGCATATCTCGGTCGAGCACCGGCTGCAAGAAGTCGGCCTCCTTCATGAGATCCGCGGGAGAACGATTGATCCCTTCCTTCACGTCGACGACCGACGGCAGGCTTCGAGCCCGACGCACCAGCCGCAGGCGGGCGTTGCCCAAATTCTCGAACGCCCGACACGCCGCCAGACGCACCCGCGGCTCCGGATCCCGCAACCCCTCGGCATACGTCAAAACTTCCTTACGGAACGCATCGAGCATCGGCTTGACGACCGCCAGATCCTGTTCGGTTTGACGATAAAGCTCGAGGATGCGCGCGAGTTCATTCGCGCTCAGCTTACGCCCCGGCGGCGGAAAATTGCGGCGGCCGGAACCTTCGGGAACTTCGAGCAATTCCGCCAACGACTGAGCCGCCGACTGCACCGCTTGCAGCGAAATCATCCGGACTTCGCTATCCGCATCCTTCACGCCGACCGACGCCACGGGAGCGATATTTTGCAATACGTCGAGGAGTTCTTTGCGGTTCGCCGCCACGCCCGTCGCGGTTTGGCCACGCTTTTGCAAATGGGTGACGACCTTGATCATCTGCTGCAAGCCATCCGCCGCCAAACGTCGCGGTCCGACTTGGGGGTCTTTTTGCAGCACGTTTCGAAAGACCGCGGCGACTTCCTTGGAAGGTCCGTTGATATTGCCCAGGGCACGAAGCGCCTCTTGCCGAACGCCCAGCTCCGGATCTTGGGTCAAGCGCGAAACCAGCGGTTCGAGGCTGCGCGCGAAGCCTCCTTTGTCGCCCGGCTCGAGGGCGCGCACCGTTGGCCCCATTTCGGCAATGGTGTTGGCGACCGCCAGGCGGGCGTTCGAATTGCCTTCGCGAGCGGTCTTCTCAAGAGCCCCCTTCAAACGCAGCCCGATCATCTTGCGCATTTCGGTGTCGACCGTGCGGATGCCCTCGTTGACGACTCGGTCGGGATCGACTTTCCATTCATCGAGAATCAAGGCGCGGCGAAGCTGCCCGATCGTTTTCATGCGATCGGCCGCTTCCTGGATCTTGCTGCGACGAAAATCGAGAGCGTCGGGCGAGGTGTCGTCGATCGGACCGCCGACGGAAAGCGTACGCCGCAGGTCTTCGACCGGATCTTGCGCCCGCGCCGCCGAAGCCGTCACGGCCAACGTCAGCGCGAGCATTGTGAATTTCCAGACCATCGAGTGCTTCATGTTCGACCCTAACGAGGCCAGCTCAGTTTGCGGATGCCGATTCATTATTCCCCGCCCAGCCCGCGCATGCCAGCCAACTTGAGCCATTCGCGGCCATTGTGCAATTCCGCTCGCTTTGCGGCCGGGACAGTTAGTCAACCCGGCATCATCGTCTCACGTTACCGACCCTGCAAACTTCACCGATCTTCGCGGCGAAATATTGCCTAATTCGTCGGTTTTCGGAGCAGATCTCGAATCTCCACCAACAACTCCTCCGACTTGCTGAGCGGCGGCGGCGGAGCCGGCTGCTCTTCCTTGCGGATCAAAAGCCCCAGAATTTTCACCATGAAAATAAACACCGCAAACGACACGATCAAAAAGTTCACGAGCTCCCCGAGAAACTGTCCCACCGGAACTCCCGTGGGGACATTGGGGATTTTCCACTCGGTGTAGGCCCCCGGCCCCGGCAGGAATTGGGCCAGCGTCGGCATGATGATCGCTTTCACGAACGAGTTCACCAGCTGCGTGAATGCCGTCCCCACAACGAGGGCCACGGCCAGGTCGATCATGTTTCCCTTGAAGGCGAATTTCTTGAATTCCTCGAGCAACGAAATCGCGTGGCGCGTGGGAACCATCTTCTTCAGGGGATCCAAATCCATGGCGATTCCTTCCGAAATAAGCCGGTGAACCTCTGATAAGTAGCGTTTTCACGCCAAACGGGTCAAGGCCAAGCGGTTGCCGTGGTACCGCTCCAATACAAAATCCCCTTATTCCGTCGCGCATGACCCAAGCCGGCCCCTTGGGGGTCGTAGCGATGTTGACCTATCCGAACCTTCGATCCCCAAGGGATCGGCTTGGGGCACACACGTCCGGTCCGGCGATTGCGATACGGATCAGGTTGGCGCTTCCCCCAGATGGCTGTACCCGGCCGCCGTGGCGATGCGGGTGCGAGGGGGTGCGGGGTAACGCACGACGGATCGCGGGATTTCTTTTTGGAGCGGCACGTCGCCCGATGCGCCGGCACGCACGATTTGCAATTCCCCGTCTCGCTGCTAAACTTGCTAGGAACGTACCCGCCCGTCGAGAGGCCTCATGACCGGACCGGAAACCACGTCTGCCGCTTTGCAAGCTTACCTGCTGGGTCAGGTCGAGTTCGATGCGGCGTTGTTGCTCCAGCGCCGACTCCATTACGATGTCACCGGCAATCGCGACCGGGCGGGGCTCATCGTCTGCGAACATCCGCCCCTCATCACGGTGGGCCGACATGGCAGCCATCGTCACCTCCGCATCGACGCGGACGATCTCGTTTGCCGGGGGTGGGCGACGCGTTGGGTGCCGCGCGGGGGCGGATATTGGCTGCATCTGCCCGGACAGATCGCGCTTTATGCCGTCATGCCCCTCGATCGGCTCAAGCTATCGATTCCCGAATATCTCCAACGTTTCGGCGATGTGTTGCGGCGCGTGCTCGACGACTTCAGCGTCCATCAAGGGACGAACGTGACCGAAGCGGGCGTCTGCGTCGGAGCCCGTCCTGTCGCCACGATGGGCATCGCTGTCCGCGACGACGTCACCATGTTCGGCGCTTGCTTCAATCTCTGCCCCGACCTCGAACTCTTCCGCGGCATCCGCGTTCATCCGGCCGCCCGCGAACCGATGACTTCGCTGGAACGCGAACGCCGGGGAGCCGTCCGCCCTGCCCTGGTCCGCGAACGCATCATCGACCATTTCGCCGAGATGTTCGGCTTTCAAAGCGTGCTCCCCTTCAGCGAACACGCGTTGCTGCAACAACGCGAACCGAGCCGCCAATCCGCCTCCGCGTGAGAAGGCGAGCACGAAATCGCGATCCGCCGCTTCCTACTCCGGCTCGTCATCGTCCTCGTACTCACGCATTTTCTTACTCATACTCCTACTCGTCATCGTCCTCGGGTCTTTGCGCTCCGCGCACGCATCGCTCCTCGATTTTCTCAGCCTCCCCATATAATAATGGCAGACAACCTCCATCCGAGGCTTTCATGCGCGCATTGAATCTCATCGAAGCTCCGCCGCCCCCGACACCCGCCCGGCGGCTGCCCCCGTGGCTCAAGCGGCCCCTGCCGACGGGTAACGAGAACTTCTTCACGCAAAGCCTCCTCACCGAACTCGGTCTCGAGACCGTCTGCGAAAACGCTCGCTGCCCGAATCGCCCCGAATGCTATGCCCGCCGCACGGCCACGTTTATGGTCATGGGCAACATCTGCACGCGCCCCTGCGGTTTCTGCTCCGTGCCGCGTGGCGAACCCGACGCTCTTGCGAACGATGAACCCGAACGCGTCGCGGAAGCCTCGTTTCGTCTGGGTCTGAAGCATGTCGTGATCACATCGGTGACGCGCGACGACCTGCCCGATGGCGGAGCTGAGCACTTCTACCGCTGCGTCACCGCCGTGCGCGCGCGAACGGGGGCCGCCATCGAAGTCTTGACGCCCGATTTCTTGGGCGACAAAAACGCCATTGATCGCGTCATCGAATCGCGCCCGGAAGTCTTCAATCACAACACCGAAACCGTCCCTCGCTTTTACAAAAAGGTGCGCGGTCGGGCCGAGTATCAGCGCTCGCTCGATCTCCTCGCTCACGTGAAACGCACCGCCCCGGAGATCACCACCAAAACCGGCCTCATGCTCGGCCTCGGGGAAACCCGCGGCGAACTTCTCGATACGCTCGCCGACATCCAGCGCACCGGCTGCGACATGCTCACGCTCGGCCAATATCTAACGCCGACGCTCAAGCATGTTCCCGTCGCCCGATATGTGCCGCCCGAAGAATTCGACGAATTGAAGGTTCTCGCCCAGACGCTTGGCTTCAAGCATGTCGCCAGCGGGCCGTATGTGCGATCGAGTTACCATGCCGACGAGATGATCCATGCGTAACGAGGTCGTGTTGCCGGAACTGCATTGTCCGCACCCCCGGCTCAGCGTCTGGTACGCCCGCATCGGCGACTCGGTCTTGGCCGGCGAACGGCTCGTGGAAATCCTCGTTGACGGCGCGACAGTCGACATCCCCGCCCCCGAGACCGGCCGCCTGCGCGAATGCCACGCCCGCATCGACGACATCCTCGCCGCCGGCCAACTCCTCGCCATCATCGAATCGGCGTGAGTTCTTTCAAGCCCTGGGATGAGGTACTCCGAATCCCAGGGATACGACTCGTGGCCTTCGCGGCTCGAAGAATGCGAGGAGCGCAAAGACCCGAGTACGAGGACGAGTAGGAGTATGAGTAGGAAAA
>JBAXFO010000258.1:0-6592 GCA_037139885.1 Planctomycetota bacterium | reverse complement strand
AGCGAGGGATGCCGTCAACCCTCGCTAACGCGTCGGGCTACCTGCAACGATGGCGCCTGAAAAGTCAGTCTGGACGAGGCCCTAGGCAAGACTCTCCTCATTTTTTCGCGGTGCGAGCCTGTTGCAACAACGCCGTGGCCGCGGGGTCGCCGGGGATGAGACGCAGGGCGGCTTCGAATTGTTGGGCGGCCAGAGGGAACTGGCGCTGCGTCAAGAGTTGCTGGCCGCGGGCGATGTGGGCCTGATATTGGACGCGATCGTCGGCGGCCTTTTTCTTGGCTGGGTCTTCGCCAGGGGCCTTTTTGGGCTCGATTTGTTTGGGCGGGGGTGGGACGTCGGCCTTCTTGGCGGCGTCCCAGGCCTGAGCGGTTTGGGCCAGAAGTTGATTCACTTGCGGGTCGTTCGGGTACAGGGCCTTGGCGGCTTGAAGGGTTTGCAAGGCTTCGGGGAATTTCTTCTGGTTGGCGAGACGGACGCCGCCCTGGATCGCCTCGGCGAAGCTCGTTTTGCGCTTTTGCTCGGCAAGCTGCTGGGCCTGCGTCTCCGCGAGGGCGGTTTGGGCCTGGCGGAGCAAGCCGGCGGCCGGGTCGCCGGGCTGGATCTTCAGCGCCTCTTGAAGGGGGCCGATCGCTTCCGCAAACTTGCGCTGTCCCAAGAGGCCTTGGCCATCCGCGAGCAACTGTTGATAGCGCTTGGCGTTCGCCTGCGCGGTTTGATTCGCCTGCAGCGCGGCTTGAGACTGCTGCAGGCCCTGAGCCGCTAACGGTTGGCCCGGTTCGAGAACCAACGCTTCTTGATACGCCTTGATCGCCTCGGCGAAATTCTTCGCGGCAAACGATTTCTGCCCGCGTTCGAGAGCTTGCCCGAACGCGGCCGCGCGCTGCTGTTTGAGAGCCGCGGCCTTCTTGAGTTCTTCCTCCTGCGCACCCTTGGCGGCTTTGTCCTTGGCGGCCTGAATGTTCGCCGCCTCCGCCTGGGCCGATTGAGCTTGCTGCAAACCTTGCAGGGCTTGCGGTTGGCCGGGCTGGAGGGCGAGGGCTTCTTGATAATCCTTGATGGCCTCGACGAAGTTTTTGGCGGCGAACGCCTTTTGCCCGCGCTCGAGGGCCTGGCCCACCGCCAACGCACGCTGCTGTTTGAGGGCGGTCGTTTTCTTGAGTTCGTCGAGCTGCGCCGCCTTGTCTTTCGCGGCTTGATTCAAGGACGCTTCAGCAGCAGTCTGAGCGGTCTGAGCTTGCTGCAGGCCTTGCAGGGCTTGCGGTTGGCCGGGCTCGAGGGCGAGCGTCTGCTGAAACGCCTTGATCGCTCCGGTGAAGTCGTTCGCCGCCAGGGCGGCTTGACCGCGGCCGAGGGCTTGCTTGACGGCTTCCGCGCGCTGTTGTTTGCCCGCGAGAAGCTTTTTTTGCTCGTCGTCCTGGGCGGTCTTTGCGGAGTTTTGCTTGGCGTCGGCGAGCGCTTTTTGCTGTTGCTCGATGAGCATGCGATTGCGGGCCTGCTCGGCGCGACTGAGGGCCGCCAAGACATCGACATTGGCCGGGTCGAGCTTGCGAGCCTGTTCGAGTTTTTGCACGCTGTCGGCGACTTGCCCCGCGTCGAGCGCTGCGACGCCCGCCCCGAGCAGCTTCGTTACTCGTTCCGAAGTCGCGGCCTTGTCTTTCTCGGCTTGCTTGGCCGCCATGTCGGCGAACCGTGCGGCCCGCACTTGCTTGAGGCCGGCGTCGACGGCTTCGGTTTTGAACAGCTTGCCCGCCGCTTCGAAATGTCCGGCGGCGACCTCGGGATTTTTCTGCGCGAGAGCGGCCTGGCCGGACTTAATGGCTTGTTCGTAGGCGTCGTGATTGCGTTTCATCTCTTCGTCGGCGAGCTTGCGGCGTTTGCGTTCGGCGGCGAATTTCTCCTCGAGAAGTTTACGTTCGCCTTCTCCCTTGGCCTGGGCCGTCGCTTCGGCCTGCCGGCTCACGGCTGTGTTCAGCATCGCGTCGACGGTGTCGGTCTTCTTCAATTGTCGGGCGCCTTGCAGCGCGACGATGGCGGCCTCGAACTTGTTCTGGCTCAGGAGGAGTTGGCCCTGATCGAAGGCGGCCTGATATTTGGCGTCGATCAATTGTTGCTGCGCGGCGGCTTCGATCTCGGCTTTCTTGCGGTCGTCGTCGATCTTCTGCCGGGCGACGGCCAGTTCGCGATCGCGTTTTTGGCGCAGCGCCGATTCTTGGCTGGCGATCTTCTCCGCCTGATTCTTCTGCTCGTTCGCCCGGGCGATCTCGGCCCGGGCCTGAGCGAGTTCGTTCAGCAAGGCATCGTGGGGCACCGGCAACGGCATCGGCTGCGCCGTTCCCGGCGGCATCAGATCGAGGGCGCCTTGAAAGAGGTTGACGGCCAGACCATAGTTCTTCCCCTGGGCGGCGCTGCGGCCCTTGGCGATCATGTCGCCATAGGCGTTGCGGCGCTGCTGGGCGAGGGCGAAGCGTTCGGCCTCGGCGCGGGCGTTCGATTCGTGAGCCGCGCGGATGCGCGCCGCTTCGGCCGCGCGGGCGAGTTCGACCTGCCGACGTTGCGTCTCGGCCGCGAGCGCCTGCTGCCGGGCGAGATCTTTACGCCGAAGCTGTTCGAGTTCCCAGGCGCGATGCGATTGATTCGCCTGGTTGAGGTAAAGGTTCGCCTGCACGTTATTGGGCCGCAGCGCCAGGGCCTGGGTGAAAAACGTGACCGCCACCTGGAAATTCCCCAGACGCAGACTGTCCTGGCCCTTGCTGAGAAACAGGTTCACCTGCGGCTCGGCGGCCAGGAACTGGGCCCGCTGCCCGGGAGGCAATTGCGTGATCTGGGCCAACTCACCCGCACGAATCCGCAACTCGTACGGATTGCGCACGTGCATGTGGCCCGCTCCCTGGACCCAACCTTGCTCGGCATTGAGGAGATACGTGTTGACGTCGAAACTGGCCGTCTGCTGCACCGTCCCCATCAGAAAGAATTGCGCGTGCAGCGCCCGGCCCAACCAGCGGCGGGCGTTCGGGTCGTTCATCAAGTCGGCCTGCGACATGCCGAGCCGACCCATCATCCAGTAGATTTCGCCCGTATCGACAATGTCGTAGTTGACGCGGAAGTACGGCGCGAGCAGATCGGGCACGCCGATCGACAGCCCCGGCGGCACGATTTGCGGATTGCCGACAACGAGGAAGTTCAAGATCGCGATTCGCGGCCGCAGCGCGAGCGGCGCGATCGCGACCGGCGGCAGCATCGGCCGGGTCGCTTCGAGGCGGGCGCGAATGTCGAAATCGTTGGGCGCCAGGCTCAGGGCGAATTCGTACTGACGAAACGCCTCGCGATAATGTCCGCGTGCGAAGAGGCCGTCGCCTTGCAAGACGACCGTTTGCACCAGCCGGCTGCGGAATAGCGGCGGCGGCGGCTCGACGATGACGACTTGCGGCTGCGCAAGCGGTTGCGGAAGAGCCTGAAACTGATTGATCTGCAGCTGACCGAACGCCGGCGGGGGAGCGGCGTCGAACCACGGTCCATTCGCCGGCGCCCCAATGACCGGAGCCGGCGGCAGCGGTGCGTTGGCGGCCACGGGCTCAATCCGCTGCGCGACACGCAGCTGTTCTTGATCGTAAGCGAGCTTCTCGGCATCGGACATCAAAAGCTGCTTGGTCAGCTCCGGAAGCCGCGTCAACAACTCCTCGAATGTGGGCGCCGAAACTTTCGCGGTCTGCACGATCAGTCCGCTCTGCGTATCGACGATGCGCGCTTGCGCCGTGACGGCGCCATTCCGGCGTACGCTGCCGAGCACGAGAAAGCGAACGCGTGCGGCCTGGCCGACCTCGCGTTGCTGAGCGGGATGATTCTGAAAATTGTCCGCGAGATTCAGATCGCGCAGCGCCTTGACGACCTGATCTCGATCGACGAGGTCGAAGCGGGCTTTGAACGTGGGCAGCAATTCATCCGCAAGGACATGCCCCGCCGCCGGCGCCCCGACATCGCCGAGCGTTTCGAAATCGGCCACGCTGATCGTCTCGCGGCGGCGCTGCAAGGCGAAGACGCAGTCGTCGACATCTTGCCGAACTTCGGGAGTGTTCCAGGTCTGGGCGGCCTGGCGATAAAGTTCCAGGGCGTCGTCGACGTCGTTCGGATCGCGGCGCAATTCGGCGGCGCGGCGGCGCAGTCCGTCGTACTTGTCGAGACGAACCTGGATGTCGCGGAGTTGCTCGCGGGCGCCGAGGTCGTCGAAAAGTTGCACCGCTTGCTGCAGCGAGGCGGCCGCGGCACGCAGTTGATCGTCTTGCAGCGCTACTTGCGCCTGATCGCGCAGCCGTTGGAAGCGAACCTTGGGGTCTTCGTTGGTCTGGGCCGCGAAAAGGGCGTCGGCCTGGGCCTGAAGCTGCACGAGTTTCCCGGCCGACGCGCCGCCGCCGAACGTTTGCAACGCTTGATCGACAAGTTTGGCGGCGTCCTTGGGATCGCCGTTGTCGAGGACCGATTGGATCTCGGCGAGCGTCTTCTTCGACGCCTGCTCCGCATTGAGGCGAAGTTTGAGCTTGTCGATCTCGCCGCGAACGAATTCCGTGTCTTTCTCGGCTCGGGCCGCTTCGAAGGCGTCGAGAGCCTTGGCCAAATCTTGCTCGGCCAGCAGCGTCAAGGCTTGGGTGAGCGCCGCGTCGTATTTCTCGTTCGCCGGTTCGCCGGGCGAAGGAAAGCCGGGTAACGGATCGAACATGGCGATGACTTTGCCGTTGTCCTGCGGTCCCGGTTGCGCAACCGGGGGCGCCAAGACCACGCCTTCGATCTTGTCCCCTTCTTTCGGACCCTGCCCCTGTCGACTGCACCCGACGACGCTCAAAGAAATGACGACGAAAAGAACCTGGCGAAGCATGGACGCGACCTCCGTGACGAGCCTTTCCCGTCACCCTTTGTCGGGCGCCGAGATCCTTGGCGAGAACGAAGCGTTCATCTTCACACGATGAGGAATCGTTTGCAAGGACTCCTTGACGCGGCCTTCCTGAGAATCGCGAAGCGTGAACGTTCGCCGGATTCGCTGCGTAATACGAATCGGGAGCGATATCTTGAAGGCAACGACCGGACAGCCGCCCGCATCGCTCCATACAAAATCGATACGGCTCCTCATCGACTTTCGAGGCCCCATGCTGGGACCGATTTTCATCCGCGAATGGCTGACCACGCCCCGTAGGCCGCGGCACTTCCTCACGCGCGGCCTGGCCCTCGGCGCCATGTGGGTGCTCTTGCTCACCATCTGGCAGACGACGGTCGGCTGGCAGCGCCCCCCGACGCTCGGCGATCAAGCCCGCTTTGGGTTGCTGGCGTTTCAAGTCGTCGTTGGGCTGCAACTGTGTCTGCTGCTGTTCTTCACGGCTCTTTCGGCGGCCGGCGCCATCGCCCAGGAGAAAGATCGGCGGACCTTTCTTCTCTTGCTCATGACCGATCTGCGCAACGGCGAAATCGTGCTCGGCAAGGCGCTCGGCAGCTTGCTGCAAATCGGCGTCTTCCTCTTCAGCACGACGCCGATCCTGATGCTGCTGATGTTGCTCGGCGGCGTCGCGCCGTTTCAGGTGGGCGAGGCCTATGCCGTTTTGACGACCACGGCCCTTGCCGCGGGCTCGCTCGGCGGCTTGATCGCCTTGTGGCGCGACAAGACGTTTCAAAGCCTGGCCCTGACCGTGCTCGTGCTGGTCTTTTACTTGTGCCTGGCGCGGGGCCTGGGTTTGCTGCCGCATCTGTTCGCCGTCGATCCGCGAACGGTTGCGTTCCTGCAAGACCGGCTCGACCCGTTTCGCGCGTTGGCGAACGTCGTCGATCCGCCGACCATGGCGACATCGTTTCTGGCCCAACCGACCGTCGGCTACGCGCTGGCGATGGCCGGGCTGGCGGGCTTGCTGACTTTGTGGGGCGTGTGGCGGTTGCGGGTTTGGAATCCGAGCGGCGAGCCGATCATGCAGCGCGAGGGGCCCGATTCGGGGACGATGGACGTCGGCGAGCGCGCCAAAGCGCATGCGGCGCCCGGCGCCGTTCGGAAGGTTTGGGACAATCCGATCTCCTGGCGCGAGATCGCCACGCGTGCGTATGGCCGACGGCCGCTCCTCATCAAGCTGGCGTACGGCGTCGTGCTCGCGCTCATTCTTTACGCGACGCTCGGAGCCGCGGAAGCGCAGAGCTGGGCGGCGGCTCGGGGGCTGGTGCCGATCGCGGTGCTCAGTTTCCTGCTCATCTCCGCCCAATCCGTAACGGCGATCACGTCGGAGCGCGATCTCGGCGCGTTCGATCTCCTCATGGTCACCGACCTGTCCCCCCGCGAATTCATCTTCGGGAAGATTTGGGGAGTCCTTTACAATACGAAAGAATACGTTATTCCGCCGCTCGCCCTGATTCTGGTTTACCTCGCGCGCGGCGAACTCTCCACGCCGGCGACCGTTGGCCGCAGCGTGCTGCCGGGGCTCTTGATGCTGATCGCGTGCATGACGCTGATGGCGTTCACGGTCACTCTCGGCCTGCATGTCGCCCTTCGCGCCGAGACCAGCCGGCTCGCCATCAGCCATTCGCTCGGCACCGTGTTTTTCCTCTCTGTGGGCACGCTCCTCTGCAT
>JBAXFO010000257.1:0-6600 GCA_037139885.1 Planctomycetota bacterium | reverse complement strand
TTGTCGCACGCATGCTTCGAAGCGATGGAACGTGCGTAGGGTCAGCGCTCTCCTGCGGAGAGCCGCGAACGCTTTACGAGCTGATTCAATTCTCGCTGAAGTGCAATTTCTGAATCGGATCTTTGCCGAGCGGGTCGCGTAGGAAACGTTCGTGGCATTCGGGGCAGAGGTCGTAGCGGAACTCGCGACGAGGCGGGGGCAGCTGCGGCGATTCGGCGCCCTCTTCCAGATCGCGGAGCAATTCGCTTAGCGCTTCGACGTGATCGATGTCCAAATCGTCGTCGGTCAGCTCCTTCACATCGTGAACGGCGCGGCATTCGATCTTGATCTCGTAACGCGGTTCGTGCTCCGCGCGCATCTCCTTGCCGCACTGGTCGCAAGTAAAGTGCATCATCCGATCGGTCCCTTCTCGGCTGCAGCGCCGGATTGGGTTTGCATTCGATTGTGTCTCTTTCTCCATTTCCACTTCAGAGCATACGGCACGATCTGTCAACGCAAATTTCATGCAGAATCTGAGTTCGCTGCGAGTCGTTTGGGGGAAATTGCAAGAGCAAATCGCAAAGAAAAATCCCTGGGATGAGGCGGTCCTCATCTCAGGGATCGATGGTTGGCGTCAGAGCGCGTTGCAAGGCCGGCGCGCCGACATTTCCGACAGCGCGCCAAAAACTACCTACTTTCTTTCCTCGACGGTAAGTTCCACAGGCCGCGATTCGGCGCGATTCGCGGGGGTGTAATATTCCCATGCCGTGGCTCCCGGAGCCTGCACAAGCAGAGGATACTTGGCGCGCAGCGAATACTCAAAGTTAAGTATGTCGCCCGGCTTCACGTCGCCCAGGTACAGCGTGACTTGCCGCGAGGTGACGGTAAACTTCGCGACTTTCTTGGCGGCCACCATCTCGGCAAACTCGCCCGCGTCGACCGTGAATCCCGGAGCGATGCCGAGATCGACGATGACGTTGAATGTCGGGACGTCTCCCGAGTACTTCAGCGTCGCCTTGGCGTGCAACAGATCGTTGGCGACGAGTTTCGTGCGGTCGTAAGTCACATCGATATCGACGATCTTCTTCTTCTCGACGACGTTGTCCTTGTTCCACGGCATGTAGTGCCGGGCGAGAACCTGATACATGAGGCCCGATTCGCCCTTGATGGAGATGTCGACCTTGTTGTCGCCCGCCTTCAGATATTGGGCCAGGTCGAAGGCTTGCATCACGTCGCTGTTGTCCGCGTCGACTTTGCCGTGGATGACATCCTTGCCGTTCACGTTGATGGTGAACGGCAACGCGTCTTTCACTTGCGGCCCGCCCATGCCGGCGGCGAGGGCCCGCAGCGCGAGGATGGTCGCCTGGGTGCTGCCCCAGTGGCCGTTGCCCTTCACCTTGACGAGATAGGTAAGAGCCTGGTTGACGCTGTTGATGTGTTGGCCGGTCTTCAGCATGGCCATGGCGGCGAGAGCGGTCGTTTCGACGGTGACGGCGTCGCCGCGAGCGTACGTGAGCGACACGCCTCCCTTGGCGGCCGGGTAGTCGATGGCTTTCCATTCGGCGATCTCATGACGCAGCTTTTCGAGGCGATTGACGCAGTCGAGCGTGCTGTCGTCCTTGGGATCGAACGTCGCCAGGGCGTTGGCGGCCAGGGCGAGGATGTAGGCGTTGTCGCCGGCGTCCGCGAGATGGGTGCGGATGTAATTCACCGACGGCATGAGCTGGTTCTTATCGAAGCCGCTTTCGAGGAGCGACCACGTGACATAGCTGGTGAGGAGCAGCTTGGTGTTGCCCATGCGTTCGATGGTTTCGCCGTGGGTGGCGCCGATGTTCGACCAGGTGCCGTCGGCGTCGCGCTTCTTCATGAGGAAAGCCTGGGTGCGGTCGATGATGCCGCGATCGATGGGATAGACCTTCGCCATGTCGCTGAACTCTTGCAACCCATAGGCGGACAGCCACACGAGCGGCTCGCCCGAACCCCACCAATCGAAACCGCCGCCGGGGCGTTCGAACGTGAGGAGTTTCTGGTAACCGACGTTGAGGTAGTTTTCCGCTTTCATCAGCAATTGCGGCGACGCGATCTTGGCCTTCTTGATGTAATCGACGACCAAGATATTTGGGTAAGCCGAGGACGACGTCTGTTCGAAGCAACCGCCGGGCAGGCGCAGGATGCTATCGACGCCTTCCATCACCTGGGCCATCGCTCCGGGATAAATGCGTACGAACAGCTTCGACGCATCGGGAGCGGCCCCTTCGGGGATGTTGATGATCTGGGACGCCTTGGCGCTGAGGCGGTCGCTAAAGGTCTTCTCGATCTTCTCGCCATTGGGGACGACGTCGATCATGCGTTTGACGGCATCGGATTTCTTCGAGCCGAACGCTTTGACCAGGAGCGGTTGTTGGCCGATCTTGTTGGCCTTGATGCGATACTTGACGGCCGTCACTTCGCCCGGCTTCAAATCGAGCGAACGTTCGAGGCCCTTGTCGCCCAAGAGCGTGAACCAGGGTTCTTGTTGCAGCTGGAGCTTCACGGTCTGGGGAACTTTGAGGTAGTTGTAGACGGCCACGGGGAACGCGACTTCATCGGTCTGCGTGAGGGCCACGGGGAGATCGATATCGACGAAGAAATCTTGAAAGACCTTGAGGGGGATGTTGGTGTTGCCCAGGAGGCCGCTCGCGGAGTTCGCCGAGGCGCTCAGGCGCCAGGTGGTGATGGAGTCGGCGAAGGAGACGGAGAGATCGGCGACGCCGTTGTCGTCGGTGATCAGGTTCGGCATCCACATCATGGTTTCAGGGAAGTATTCGCGGACGCGCGAGATCGGGGCGGGGCCGCTCTCGGCCGGCGCGCCGGTTCCCTTGGCTTCGCCAGCTTCGCGGCGGGGTTCGTCTCGGGCGTCATTGGGCCGGTTCCCGGCTGCTCTCTCCAGTTGCACGGCGTTTTGTTCGACGCCAGCGGCCGCCAACCGCGGCGCCATCACTGGTTGCGGAGCGTCGGGGCCGCCCCCTGGGCCGCCGCCAAATCCGCCGAATTGCCGCTTCATCATCATGGCGCCATCTTGCATATCGCCTCGCATGCCGCGGTTACGTTGCATGCCGAGGGCCACTGCTCCGGCTTGGCGTGTTTCATCGAGCCACCAAAAATGACCCATCCAACCCAGACGGGTCGCGACTTGCGTCGCCTCCCGGCCGATGTCGTCCTTGGTGCCGATTCTGCCGTCGGCGCCCGCGGAGACGACATCGTAAACCTTCGGCCCCTTCTCGGGAGAAACCACGACGAGCTTGAACGCCCGACCCCAGCCATCGACTCCCGGGATGCCGGTCTGCTTCATGGCGTCGGTCAGCAGCGTTTCGTCGACGATCCATTCGCCATTCTTCTGATGCTTCTTCGGTTCGCGCTGAGCGAGCGCGTTGACCATCTGGCTGAACTGTTGCGAACGCTGGAGCGTGATCGCCTGGGCCAGCTTTTCGGCCGTGAACGCCGGCTCGAGTTTCCGCATGTCGCCGATGGTGAGCGTCTCGCCGAACGGGCCTTGCATCATGCCCGGATGCATATGCCCCGACTTTTGCATCTCTTCGAAGAGCCCTTCTTTAAACTCCAGGCCGTCTTTGCCCTGGACCGCGAAGGGATGGCTGAACGCATAACCGAACACATGCCGGGCGACGTTGCTGACGACCGCCTCGGCGTGCTGCCGACGACCGACGCCGGGATCGACGTTCCAGCGCGCCGGCGCGGGGAGTTTGATGGCCGTCAAGAGCGCTTCGGCGATCTGCTGCTGCGGAGCCCCGAGTTGCGGTTGCAGGATGAGATTGTCGATACGGCCCGGGCTGAAGTTGAGCTGCACTTGCGGCTTAAGGAGTTCTTCTTGTAGCGTGAAGTAGACCTTTTCGAGGCCGGGTTGCAGCTCTTGCAACGCATAGACCGCTTCATCGACGACGATGACGCCGAGAGCCGCGGCCGTCGGGTTGCCGGCCGAATCGGTGACGACGAACCGCAGCCGGCCTTCCTCGCCGGGAGCGAATTCCACCTTCGAGTTCTTGACGTCGATCTTCAAATCGCTGCGCGGCTGCACATACACCACCCGCGAATCGCGGATGATCTCGCCGTGTTGCAGCATCTGATACGCATGCACTTCGAGGCTGCCGAACACCGTCGGCGGCACATCGAGATCGACTTGCGCTTTGCCGTCTTTCACGTCGACCCATTTGCTGAGCAGGATTTGGCCGCCGCGAACGATATCGACGAACGCCGTGGGCATGCCCGCCGAGGTGCGGACATCGATGCCGAGCCGATCGCCGACCTGGTAAATCGCCTTATCGAGGCGGACGAGAATGTTTTCGCCGAAGGGATGAGCGTTCAATTCGATGCCCACGGCCGCTTTCTCGCCGCGGGGGTCTTGAGCCTGAGCGCGGATGTCGAGAGCCAGCTGCGGGCCGAAGTGTTGCTGCATGCCGCCGAGGAATTCGACGTTGATTTGGTTCATGCCAGTCTGGCGGAAGTCCTTCGCTTCGGGCTTGAATTTGAACTCGGTAAGGCCCGAGGCGTTGGTCTTGAGCGAGGCGATCGGCTCGCCCTTCGCTTCTTTACCCACCCAAAGCTGCACGGCGCAGTTCGGGGCCGGGCTGCCGTCGGGATAGATGGCGGCCACGAAGACGCGGTTCTCGAGGCCGGCCGCGATCTTGCCCCCTTCGGCGATCAGGCTCACCTTGATCGGCTGATCGGAAACCGTCAGCGATTTCACCATCTCTTGATGATGATCGGCGGAGTCGACCAGCGTCACGTCGAGCTTCACGATCGCGTTGCCCTTTTGCAGCGGTTGGCCGACGAAGTAATCGGGGAGCGTCACCTCGAACTTCGCATGGCCATTTTCGTCGGTCACGCCGGTCCACTTGTGGAACTGCTTGAAGGCGACGTCGAACGTGCTGGCGACGACTTCAATCTTCCCCTTCGCGACCGGTTTGCCGAAGAAATAATCGCTTTGCAGCTCGGCCTTGATCGTCTCTTTGGGGAGGTAATAGGTCTTGTCGGTCGTCAGGTTGGTTTTGAACTTGGGGAGAACATAGCGCTTCACTTGCACGGTCTTTTCGGCGCGGGTGTCGCCGACATTGGCGCGAAGATGATAGTCGCCCATGTTGACTTCGTCGGCCAACTGAAAATCGATCGAGGCGACGCCGAAGTCGGATGTCTTGAAGCTCTTCTTGAACACCTTGTTGCCCTTGTTGTCTTCGACTTCGAAGACGATGTCGCGCTGAGCGATGGGCTTCATGTTGAACGATTGCAAGACCAGAGCCCGCATGTGGATCATCTGCCCGGGTTGATAGATCGGCTTGTCGCTGACGAGCAAGACCTTGGCGTCGGCCTTGATCCGCACGGCATGAACCAGCTTCTCTTCGCCGAGCCGGGATCGCGTCGTGACTTCCATCACATACTGCCCGGGAGCGAGATCGGGGATGTCGAGTTGGAGCGTGGCCGAGCCCTTGGCGTCGGTCGTCGCCTTCGTGAGGTCGTAGGTCTTGTTCGCCTTCTCGTCGCGCAAGGTGACGACGACATTCGCCCCGGCGACGCCCTTCGTCTCGGCGATCGACTTGATCGCCTGCACGTTCACCTGCATGGCTCCCTGGCTGCCGGCGAAAAAGTCCTGGCCGGCGAGCAGCGTCGTCTCTTGGCCTTTGACCAAAAGCACATCGCCGAGCGGCATTTCTTTGGTGTGTCCCGCGAACTTCACTTTGAGCTTCAGCCGGTCTTTCGCTTGCGGATTGGCTTTGAATTGGAATGTGTGCGAGACTTTCGCGTCTTTCGGGTCGGAGGTCAGCGTCTCTTTGGCGAGCTCTTTGCCGTTTTCGAGAAGCTCGACCGTGACGGGCCCAGCCACCTTCTTTGGCTCCGTGCTGGTCAGATCGACCGCGACGAGGAGCTCAGCGTTCTTGAAAGCCGCCTGGATATTGGATTCGTATCCCGGCCCACCCGCATTGAGCGAGCGCCAGCTGAACACACAGACCCCCAGAAGCAGGGCCCCAGCCCCAAGGATGCGAGTACGCGGTGACATGACGAAACCTCCAGCGTGCCGATTGAACGCGACGTGATTACGACGATTGGGCGGCTGCGGCGGATTGTAACTTGAACGAAATTGTTTCGCAATCGACGCAAGTGCGGTGGCGACGAGTTTTCGGAACGAAAACCCGAATGCGGATCAGCGGCTCCTCGGCGATGGCTGGGGGGGGGTGAAGAGGCTGAGGCGTTTCTGTTCATAAGAATTGGAACCACAGAGACACCGAGAGCACAGAGAGGCGCCGATTGACGACCCTGTTTCGAGCGGAAAATGCTGCGAAACCAGCGATTGTCTCGGCAAACGCTCTGTGCTCTCGGTGTCTCTGCGGTTCAAATTGCATTGGGAATTGGAACCGATGCCGTTCATGGCAACGGGTTTCGTCTTCTCAAAAACCGATTGGAACCACAGAGACACCGAGAGCACAGAGAGGCGCCGATGGACGACCCTGTTTCGAGCAGGAAATGCTGCAAAACCAGCGATTGTCTCGGTAAACTCTCTGTGTTCTCGGTGTCTCTGTGGTTCAAATTGCATTGGGAATTGGAACCGATGCCGTTCATGGCAACGGGTTTCGT
>JBAXFO010000256.1:0-6627 GCA_037139885.1 Planctomycetota bacterium | reverse complement strand
TCTTTGGTTTTCGGTCGTGTCGGTGCCGTTTCTCACGCTCGTCATCGGCTGGGTCACCGAAAAAATGATCGAACCGCGTCTCGGAAAATATGCGGGGGAGAAACCCGCCGAAGAGGGAGGCAGCCTGTCGGCCGACGAAGCACGCGGACTCCGCTATGCCGGCATCGCTCTCCTCGGGACGCTCGTTGGCCTGGCGTTATTGACGCTGCCGCCAGGCGCGCCGTTGCGCAATCCCGACACCGGCGCTCTCATCGGCAACACCCCTTTTATGAACGGCCTGATCGCCGTCATCATGGTCGTGTTCTTGTTCACCGGCGCCGCCTATGGCGTCGGGGCGAAGACGATGAGCAGTTCCGCCGATGTCATCAAGGCCATGGAGAAATCCCTCTCCGGTCTCGGCGGGCTGATCTTCTTGTTCCTGATCATCAGCCAGTTCGTCGCCTATTTCAACTACAGCAACATGGGCACGATCATGGCCGTCAAGATGTCGAATCTCTTGCAAGACGCGAACATCGGCCCCCTCTGGTTGCTTATCGGCTTTATCGTCGTCGTCGCCATTCTCGATTTGCTCATCACGGGCGCGATCGCGAAATGGGCCATCTTCGCTCCGATCTTCGTGCCGACGCTCATGAAGCTTGGCGTCGCCCCTGAAGCCGTGCTCGCCGCCTATCGCGTGGGCGACTCGCCGATCAACATGATCTCGCCGCTCAACGCCTACTTCGCCCTGGTGGTTGTCTTCGCCCAGCGGTACGACAAGAACGCGGGCGTGGGCACGGTCGTGTCGCTCATGTTGCCCTATGTCGCGTTCATCTCCGTGCTTTGGACGCTGCTGTTTGTCGCCTGGTTTCTCCTGGGGCTGCCATGGGGATTGTAAGATCGCGATGTGCCCTTGGATCTCGTCGCTAAAACGCACCACACCGATTTGAAAGGAACCGCACCATGAGCTCTCTCAACATCCCGCTCGACCTGAAAGCCGCCGAGGAACATCTGCTGCGTTTCCTGGCCGTGGAAGGACTCAGCGGCCAGGAGACGGCGATCGCCGCCGCCGTGGTGGACGAACTCAAGAAAGTCGGAGTCCCCGCTTCGGCCATCCGGCACGATAACGTCGCCAAGAAGATCCCGCTGCCGACCGAAGTCGGAAATCTCTTCGTCACGCTCCCCGGCACCCGGCCCGGGCCTCGGCTCGTGTTCGCCACGCATCTCGACACGGTGCCCATCTGTGCCGGCGCGAAGGCTATCCGCGAAGGAGACCGCATCGTCACCGACGGCACGACGGGCCTCGGCGGCGATAATCGCACGGGCTGCGCGGTGTTAGTGACGCTCGTCGAGACGCTGCTCAAACACAAACTGCCGCATCCGCCGATCACGCTCCTGTTCACCGTCCGCGAGGAGAGCGGTATTCAAGGGGCCCGATACATGGACCCGGCCGACCTGGACGGAGCGACCATGGGCTTCAACGTCGACGGCCGAATCGCGGCGGATTTGATCACCGGCGCGGTCGGGCAGGAGAGTTTCGAGATCGAGATCAAAGGGAAGGCGGCCCACGCGGGCGTCGCCCCCGAGAAGGGCATTTCCGCAACCCTCGTGGCGTCGCTCGCTCTGGCGGAAGTTCATCGCGGCGGCTGGTTCGGCAAAGTCGTGAAACCGAACGGCCACGGCACCAGCAACATCGGTATCTTCGGCGGCAAAGCGGGCCGGATCGCGGCGGGCGACGCCACGAATGTCGTGACCGATTACGTCTATCTCAAGGGTGAATCGCGAAGCCCCGAAGCCGCCTTTGCCGCGTCGATCACCGCCGCCTACCGCGACGCCTTCTTGAAGGCCGCCGCCGAAGTCAAAGACGCCAGCGGCGCCACGGCTCAGGTGAAATTCGAGGCCGCCGCGGCTTATCCGTCGTTTAACTTGGCCGATGACGCTCCGGTCGTCTTGCATGCCAAAAAAGCGGCTGAGTCGATCGGCCTGAATCCGAAAACGCTCTTCTCCAACGGCGGCCTCGACGCCAACTGGTTTGCGAAGCACGGCCTCGAGGCGGTTACGATCGGCGCCGGCCAATACGAAATTCATACCGTCAAAGAGTACGTCGACCTTCCCGAGTTCGCCCTCGGTTGCCGACTCGCGATCGCCCTGGCGACAGCCGAGTAAGCTTTACGGCGACAGATCACGGAGATCCCGATGCATCTCGCGATCATCCTCATTGTGTCGACAACTCTCGGCCAAGCGGACCTCCCCAAATCGCCCGCGGAAGCGCTCGCGTGCATGAGGCCTCGGCCCGGTTTCAAAGTCGAACTCATGGCCGCCGAACCGCTGGTCATGGATCCCATCGCGTTCGCGTTCGGACCCGACGGCAAGCTCTGGGTCGTCGAGATGGGCGATTATCCGCTGGGCCTCGACGGCAAAGGCAAGCCGGGCGGCCGCATCAAGTATCTGGAAAAATCGAAGGCGGACGGTCCGTACGACACGATGACCGTCTTCCTCGACAATCTCGGCTTCCCCACCGGCGTTTTGCCTTATGGCCGCGGCATTCTCGTCACCTGCGCTCCGGACATCTTCTATGTCGCGGTCGGCCCCGACGGCAAAGCGAAAGACAAGCAAGTTCTCTTCACCGGTTTCCGAGAAGGCAACCAGCAGCACCGCGTCAACGGCCTCGTCTGGGGCATCGACAACTGGATCTACGGGGCCAACGGCGACAGCGGGGGCATGGTCCGCTCGCTCAAGACCGGCAAGACGACCGACATCCGCGGCCGCGATTTTCGCTTGAAGGTGGAGACGGGCGAATTCGAGTCGGTCTCGGGCCAAGCGCAATTCGGTCGCTGCCGCGACGACTGGGGCAACGCCTTCGGCAACAACAACACGAATCCGATGTTCCATTACGTCCTCGACGATTCCTACTTACGACGCAACCCGCATGTCTTGTACCCCGACAGCCGAGCGCCGGTGTCGGTCCAGCCGGGGGCGGCTCCGGTCTATCCCGCGTCGAAGGGGTTGCCTCGATTCAACAGCCCCCATGCCTTGAATCATTTCACGAGCGCGTGCAGCACGATCGTTTACCGCGACACGCTTTTCGGCAAAGAGTTCGAAGGCAACATGTTCGTCAGCGAACCCGTGCATAATCTCATCCACCGCGAGATCATGTCGCCCAAGGGAACGACGTTCACCAGCCGGCGGGCCGACGACGAACAGACCTCGGAATTTCTCGGTTCGACCGATCACTGGTTTCGGCCGGCGATGATCCAAACCGGGCCCGACGGAGCGCTCTGGGTGGCGGACATGTATCGCATGGTGATCGAGCATCCCGAATGGATTCCGAAGGATTGGCAGAAGAAGCTCGACCTGCGTGCGGGGCACGATCGCGGGCGGATCTATCGCGTTTATCCCACGGATAGCGCTCCACGGACAGTTCCGCGGCTCGCGAGCCTGAGCGACAACGAACTCTGGGCGAGTCTGGAAAGTCCAAGCGGGTGGGTGCGCGATACGGCGCAACAGCTTTTGGTCGAGCGATACGCAAAAACGCCTGCGGATCCAGGCCTCGCTCCGCTGCGCATCGCGGCGAGCCGGGCTCTGGCAAGCGCGAATCCGCGGGCGCGACTTCATGCGGCTTATGTTCTCGCGAGCCTCGGCGCAGCGAGCGACGCCGGTCGGGCGCTACGAAACGACCCCCATCCGGCGCTTCGCAAGCATGCGTTGATATTGGAAGGTCAGGGGGGCGAGGATTTCGTCGCCCGCTGCGTCGACGATCCCGATCCGCAAGTTCGCTTGCAGGCGGCTTACCTTCTCGGCGACCATCAAAAGACCCTGCCGCTGCTTGCGAAGACGATCTGCCGCGAGGATCAAGATCCGTACATCATTGCGGCGGCGCTCAGTTCGATTTCGAAGGAAAACTTTCGGGAAGTGTTCGCCGCGGCTTTGACGCAGCCAAAGATCTCCCCCGCGGCGTTTGGCCCCCTCTTGCGTGTCGCGGGCGCTTATGGAGAACCGCTCGACGTCAGCCGTTTGTTGCTTGCCCAGATCGAAGCGCAGCGAAGTTTGCCGGTCAACGTACGCCTCATCCACATCGCGGACATGATCGAGTCGATGGAAAAGAACCAGGCCTCGCTGGCGAGCATCGTGAAAGAGATTCACCCCGCCAGTTCGGAAGAGGCGCTGCGGCAATTGCGTGCGCTGCACGCCAGCGCGGTGGAACTCATGGAGAGTCCCAGCGCCCCGGCTGGCGATCGCTTTCTGGCGATCCGCATCCTGAGCCGCGGCATCGCTGACAATGCCGCCGACCGCAAACGCCTCGTCGCCTTGCTCACCCCGCAAACGCCCGACGATTACCAGTCGGCAGCGCTTCAGCAACTTCGCGGCGACGCCGATTCGAGCGTCGCGGGGATGATTCTGGCGCCGTGGAAAAGCTACAGCCCCACGCTCCGCAGCCAGGCCCTTGACGCTATTTTGAGTCGGCCCACCTGGACGGCGACGCTGCTCGAGGCGCTTCGGTCCAAGACGCTCGCCGCCAACGAGATCGACGCGGTCCGCCGGCAGCGATTGCTCGCCCTGAAAGACCCGATTTTGCGGTCCGACGCGGAAGCCGTGTTGGCCGCGACAGCGAACGTCGATCGCGGCAAGGTTCTGGCTGATGTCAGAGCCCGACTCGGGAACGCTCCTGATCCGAGTCGCGGAGGCAAGATCTTCGCGAAGGCGTGCGCGGTGTGCCACAAATTGGGGGATGTCGGCCAAAACGTCGGCCCCGACCTCGCTTCGGTCGGCGACAAGTCGGTCGAAGGGTTGCTGATCGCCATCCTCGACCCCAACCGCGCCGTCGAATCTCGTTACGTGAGTTATCTGGCCACGACCCGCAGCGGCTTGACGTTAACGGGCGTGATCGCCGCCGAAACCAGCACCTCGATCACCCTGATCGGCGTCGACGGCAAGTCCCATCAACTTCTGCGTTCCGAGATCGACGAGCTTTCGAGCAACGGCAAATCGCTCATGCCCGATGGCCTGGAGAGAGATTTGACGCCGCAAGATCTCGGCGATGTGATCGCCTACATTCGCGCCCGCGGCTAACCTTTATGCGGATTCTGCGGTCTGCGGGAACTGCACGGCTCGCGCAACTGCCGAGACTCCGCTTTGTTCGCCGCAACGTTCTGTTTATAATGAGCCGGATCGCGTCGCCGACAGCAACCTCCACCGGGCGGAATCTCGAATGAGTCCACCGTTCAAGACCCTCCTGGTGCTCCCCGCTTTCAACGAACAAGAAGCCCTGCCGAAAACGATTGCTTCGCTGCAACAACTCCCCCCCGGCTTCGAAATCTTGATCGTCAACGATGGCTCGAAAGATCGGACGCGGGCCGTGGCCGAGGAGCTTGCGCAGACGAGTCGCTTGCCTTGTTTTGTTTTGACGCTGCCCATCAACAGCGGCATTGGCGTCGCCGTGCAGACGGGCTACCGCTTCGCCGCGGCCCGGAATGAATATCGGTATGTGATCCAGTTCGACGCCGATGGCCAGCATCCCGCGGACGCGCTCCCCGAATTGGTCGCCTGTTGCGAACGCGGGTCGTTCGATTTATGCGTCGGCTCGCGCTTTCTCGGCCCGGCCAACGGCGGCTTTCAATCGACCCCCGTGCGGCGGCTTGGCATCCGCTTCTTCTGTTGGTGGATTGGACTTCTCTCGGGCGTACGCGTCACCGATCCGACCAGCGGCCTGCGCTGCGCCGGGGTGAACGCCTGGAGACGCTTTGCGGAGTTTTACCCGGAAGATTACCCCGAACCGGAATCGCTCTTCTGGTGCGCCCGCAACGGTCTGCGAATTGTCGAGACGCCGGTGGCCATGCTCGAACGGCAGGGGGGCGTGTCGTCCATCCGGGCGAATCGTGCGGTCTATTATGCGGTGAAGGTGGCTCTGGCGATCCTCTTCGATCGCCTGCGCCGCTCCGAAAACTTGTCGGAGAGTTTGTCGTGAACGCCGAACGCTTGATGCTGGTTGGGGGAATCGGGTCGTTCCTGCTGACGCTCTATTGGGTCCGCAATCGCGACCTGCGCGAGAAATACGCCGTCGGCTGGACGGCTCTCGCGATCTTGCTCCTTCTGCTGGGCCTGTTTCCCGAAGCGATCATGTGGTTCGCCGGCTCCGCTCACCTGAGCTACGCGGCCGCGGTCCTTTTCGTCGCTCTCGGGCTCATTTATGTCTTTTCGTTCGTGCTGACGGTATCGCTCACCCGGCAATATCGTAATCAGGTTCGCTTAACGCAGGATGTGTCGATTTTGGAAGAGCGGATTCGGCGACTGGAACAGCAACTCCACGAGCGGACCTGAGCCCGCCGCCATGGCCACCATCACGTTCGCCATTCCGTTTTACCGCAACCGCGTTTTTCTCGAACGCGCGATTCGCAGCGTGCTGGCCCAGACATCGCCCGATTGGTCGCTCGTTATCAGCGACGACGCCGGGCCCGAAGAAAACCTGCGCGACTGGCTCGATCAGTTCCCTCATCACGAAAAGATTCACTTCGTTCGCCAGCCGCACAATCTCGGCTCAGGACATCGCCGATTATTGCGACCTATCGGGCGACCACAATCCGCTCCACAAGGACGATGAGTGGGTGCGTGCCAACACGCCCTTCGAGCAGCGCATCGCGCACGGGCTATTGG
>JBAXFO010000255.1:0-6627 GCA_037139885.1 Planctomycetota bacterium | reverse complement strand
TATCTCGGCGACATGCCCATCATGATCGGCGGCGGCGAGTTCATCATCAACGGCGCCGAGCGCGTCGTGGTGTCGCAGCTCCACCGTTCGCCGGGCGTCGATTATGTCGTCGAAACCGAAGCGGGCGATCGCCGGCTGCACAGTTGCCGCATCATTCCCGAACGCGGCAGCTGGATTGAGGTCAACGTCACGAAGAAAGATACGCTCGGCGTCCGCATCGACCAGAGCGGTAAATTCTCGGCGATGACGCTGTTGCGCGCCATGGACCCGGAATACACGAGCAACGACGCGATCCTGCGTGCGTTCTATCCGACCAAGCAGATCACCACGGCCGCGGCTCATCGCGAGATGATCGAGGGGACGTTGGCGGTCGGCGATGTCGTCGATCCCGAAACGGGCGAAGTGTACATCGATAGCGGCGACCTGATCACCAAAGAGCATCTCGACAAGGTTTACGCGAGCAGCGTCAAGTCGGTCGAAGTGTTGCAGACCAAGGGCGAGGGGGGCAAACCGCTCGACATGGTCGTGCTGAATTCCCTCAAGGAAGACCCGACGACGACGCACGAAGAGGCGTTGCTGCGGATCTACCAGCGGTTGCGCCCGGGCAATCCGCCGCAACTCGAAAAGGCTCGCGAATTGTTCCGCGAGAAGTTTCAGGATCCGAACCGTTATCGCCTGGGCAAGGTCGGCCGGTTCCGCATCAATCGCAAGTACGGGCAAGATATTCCCGAAACCGAAATGACGCTGCGGGCGATCGACTTCCTCAACGCGGTTCGCTACATCCTCGAGCTGCGTGCGAACTCCGGGCACATCGACGATATCGATCACCTCGGCAATCGCCGTCTCCGCACCATCGACGAACTTGCGGCCGACGAACTCCGTAAGGGGTTCTTGAAGCTGCGGCGTACGGTGCAGGAGCGCATGAGCATCCGCGATCAGGTCGACATGACGCCGCGGTCGCTGATCAATCCCAAGAGCATCTCGGCCGCCATCGAGTACTTCTTCGGTCGCGGCGAATTGAGCCAGGTCGTCGATCAGACGAATCCCCTGGCCCAGCTCACGCACGAGCGTCGTCTTTCGGCGCTTGGACCGGGCGGTTTGAATCGGAAGCGTGCCGGCTTCGAAGTGCGCGACGTTCATATTTCGCACTATGGCCGCATCTGCCCGATTGAAACGCCTGAAGGCACCAACATCGGTCTGATCTCCAGCCTCAGCATTTATGCTGGAGTGGACGAGTACGGCTTCTTGATTACGCCGTATCGCAAGGTCACCAAGAAGAAGATGACCGAAGAGGTGAGTTGGCTGCGGGCGGACGAAGAGTCGCAAGCCTATCTTTCGCCGGCGGACACGCCGACGGATGGCGCGAAGGTTTCGCAGGACAAGGTGACGGCCCGCTTCGGCGGCGACTTCCTCGTCACCGACGCGGATAAGTTGCAGTACATCGACGTGTCGCCCAAGCAGATGGTCGGCGTTTCGGCGGGGCTCATCCCGTTCCTCGAGCACGACGACGCCAACCGCGCGCTCATGGGATCGAACATGCAGCGCCAGGCGGTGCCCCTTCTGGTCACCGAACCGCCGCTCGTGGGGACCGGCCTTGAGATCGAAGTCGCGCAGAACAGCGGCATGGTCATCCGCAACGAAAAGGACGGCTACGTGCTGTTCCTCGATTCCGAGCGGATCATCGTCGGCCCGGAAAAGCTGAAAGAGCCCGTGGAAGGATCCCGGCTCACGTACGCCCGGTCGCAACCGCTCGTGCAGGAATATGTGTGCCGCAAGTTCACCGGCCTCAATGAACGGACCTGTCTGAATCAGAAGCCGATCATTCGCGTGGGCGACAAGGTGAAGAAGGGGCAGATCATCGCCGACGGAGCGGCGACTCACCAAGGCGAGCTGTCGCTGGGGCGGAACGTGCTGGTCGCGTTCATGTCGTGGGACGGGTACAACTTCGAAGACGCGATCATCATTAACGAAAACCTCGTGAAGAACGACACTTATACGTCGATTCACATCGAGGAATTCGACATCGAAATTCGCGAGACGAAGCTCGGCAAGGAAGAGTTCACCCGCGATATTCCGAACGTCTCTCCGAAGGCGCTGGGGAATCTTGACGACAACGGAATTGTCCGCATCGGCACGTTCGTGATGCCGGGCGACATTCTCGTCGGCAAGGTTTCGCCCAAGAGCAAGAGCGAGTTGACGCCGGAAGAGAAGCTGCTTCATGCGATCTTCGGTCGGGCCGGCGAAGACGTGAAGAACGATAGCCTCGAAGTGCCTTCGGGCGTGGAAGGGCTCGTCATCGCGGCCGAGAAGTTCAGCCGTCGGGCCAGCATGACCGACGACGAACGCAAGGCCGTCGACAAGGTCCACAAGGACATCGAAGCCCATTACAACAAACTGATCGCCGATCAGGTGCGGATTATTGCGGACGAGCTCGGCACGGTGCTCGAGAAGAAGGATCTGAAGCTGTTCTCCAGCGACAAGGACGACAAGACGCTGGCCGAATTGGCGGCGACGTTCAAGATCGAGCAACTCGACATCCGCTCGCCCGATCGTCTGAAAGACGCGTCCAAGATCGTCAAGAAGCATCAAGAACGCTTGACGACGCTGGTCGACGAGAAGGATCGCAAGCTCAACTCGCTGAAGCGCGGCGATGAACTGCCGAGCGGCGTGCAGCAGATGGTCAAGGTTTATGTCGCGACGAAGCGGCAGATTTCGGTCGGCGACAAGATGGCCGGTCGCCACGGCAACAAGGGCGTTATCTCGAAGATTCTGCCCGAAGAAGACATGCCGTTCCTGGCCGACGGAACGCCGGTCGACATCCTGCTCAATCCGCTGGGCGTGCCAAGCCGTATGAACGTGGGTCAGATTCTTGAGACCCACCTGGGTTGGGCTGCGGCCCGGCTGGGCTTCAAGGCGACGACGCCCGTGTTCGACGGCGCCACCGAAGACGAAATTCGCGAATGCCTGAAGGAAGCGGGCATCGACGAAAGTGGCAAGAGCTATCTGTACGATGGCCGGACCGGCGAGCGCTTCGAACAGCGCGTCACCGTCGGCTACATCTACATGCTCAAGCTGCATCACCTCGTCGACGACAAGGTGCATGCCCGGGCGACGGGGCCTTATTCGCTGATCACGCAGCAACCCCTCGGCGGCAAGGCCCGCTTCGGCGGCCAGCGTTTCGGCGAAATGGAAGTGTGGGCGCTGGAAGCGTACGGAGCCGCGTACATCTTGCAGGAACTGCTCACCGTGAAATCGGACGACGTCGAAGGACGTACGAAGATTTACGAATCCATGGTCAAGGGCGAGAACACGCTCGAAGCCGGCACGCCGGCGAGCTTCGATGTGCTTACGAATGAGATTCGAGGGCTCGCTCTGAACATGCAACTCGAGAAAAAGCGGATCTGAGGCCATAACTTTGACGGCTTTGTGGCATCGTGAAACACGCTTAAGGAACGACGATGGCTGCTGTCGCGGAGAAAGTTGAGTCTCTCTTTTTCCAAGACGAAACGGCTTGGCTGGAGCAAACTGCGCAATTGATCGCCGAACGACGATTCGACGATGTCGATTGGGCGGAGCTTCAGGAGTATCTCACGGACATGGCCAAGCGTGACAAACGTGAAGTGAAGAATCGTCTTCGCGTACTCCTGGCACACTTGCTCAAATGGAGCCGCCAGCCCGAAAAGCGAACCGGCTCCTGGAAAGCGACGATCTTGGAGCAGCGGCTTCAATTGAAGGATCAGTGTCAGTCCGGATCGCTTCGGAACTATGCCGAAGAAGTTTTTGACGAGGCATACACCCAAGCTGTCATAATTGCCGCGGCGGAAACCGGCCTGGATTCATCGGCGTTTCCCATGTCTGGGCAATGGACTTTGGCTCAGGCATTGACCGACAGTTTTGAGTGAGACTCTGTGAAATTCGTCGACGCAACTGTGCAGGATTAGACCGGCAGTGAATTGATTGGTTTGATCGTTCTCGTCTTTTGGTGGGGGGATTTTCATGAGCGCAGGCGAATCGAGTTACGATCGTATTAATGACTACGGGGCCGTCCGTATTAGTCTGGCCAGCCCTCACGATATTCGTTCGTGGTCGTTCGGCGAAGTGAAGAAGCCGGAGACGATCAATTACCGCACGTACCGTCCGGAAAAGGACGGGCTCTTTTGCGAACGGATCTTCGGCCCGGAAAAGGATTGGGAATGCGCCTGCGGTAAGTACCGCGGCATGAAGTATAAGGGCATGATCTGCGATCGTTGCGGCGTCAAAGTGACGCATAGCCGCGTGCGCCGCAAGCGCATGGGGCACATCGAGCTGGCGGCTCCGGTCGTGCACATTTGGTTCTTCAAGGCGATGCCGAGCCGGCTGGGCACGCTGCTGGAAATGAAGACGACGAGCCTTGAGAAGATCATTTACTTCCAGGACTACGTCATCACCGATCCGGGCGAGACCGGGCTCAAAGAAAAGCAGCTTCTCACGGAAGACGAATATCGCCGGGCGCGCGAGCAGTTCGGCGAAACGTTCGAAGCGGGCATGGGCGCCGAGGCGATCAAAAAGCTGCTCGAAAAGCTCGATCTCGTCGGGCTCTCGCGGCAACTGCGCGAAGATCTCGCGATTCTCTCGGCGAAAGAAAAGCCTTCGAAGCAGAAGCAGCGCGACCTGGTCAAGCGCTTGAAGGTCGTCGAGTCGCTGCGCGACAGCGGCTTGGGCGGCCCGGCGAATAAACCGGAGTGGATGGTGCTGGAGTGCATTCCGGTCATCCCGCCGGATCTGCGTCCGCTCGTGCTTTTGGATTCGGGCAACTTCGCGACGAGCGATTTGAACGATCTTTATCGCCGCATCATCAACCGTAACAATCGCCTCAAGAAGCTGGTCGACCTCAACGCTCCCGAGGTCATTATCCGTAACGAAAAGCGCATGCTGCAGCAGTCGGTCGATGCGCTCTTCGACAACAACCGTTGCAAGCGTCCGGTGCTCGGTTCGTCGAACCGCCCGCTCAAGTCGCTCACGGACATGATCAAGGGCAAGCAGGGCCGGTTCCGCGAGAACTTGCTGGGCAAACGCGTCGATTACTCGGCCCGGTCGGTCATCGTCGTCGGTCCGGAATTGCGGCTCCACCAGTGCGGTCTGCCGAAGAAGATCGCGCTCGAACTGTTCCAGCCGTTCATCATCCGCCGGCTCAAGGAGCTGGGCCATGCCGACACGATCAAGTCGGCGAAGAAGATGCTCGAACGCAAGGCGGACGAGGTCTGGGATATTCTCGAAGAAGTGACGAAGAGCCATCCGGTTCTTCTGAACCGCGCCCCGACGCTGCACCGCATGGGTATCCAGGCGTTCGAACCGGTGCTCATCGAAGGCAACGCGATTCGCATTCATCCGCTCGTCTGCAAGGGCTTTAACGCCGACTTCGACGGCGATCAGATGGCGGTCCACTTGCCGCTGTCGATCGAGGCCCAAGTCGAAGCGTCGGTGCTGATGATGGCGACGAACAACATCTTCAGTCCCGCGAACGGGCACCCGATTATTACGCCCAGCCAAGACATCGTCATGGGATGCTATTATTTGACGGCCGATCCGCTGTCGATGTTCTTCTCGCCCGGCGGCCAGGTCGACGATCGCATCAAGGATTACCGCAAGCATCTGCCGATCAACATGTACGGCGAAGGGCGTGTGTTCTCGTCCCCGGCGGAGGCGTTCCGCGCCTATGCGGCCAAGAAGGTCGGCGTGCATGCCCGCATCAAGGTGCGTATGCCGATCGCGAAGAAGGTGATCAGCGAGGTTCTGTTCGATAAGGACAAGTTCCGCGTTGAAGAGATTCGCCGCGACTCGAAGAACCTGCTCGTCGACACGACGATGGGCCGGGTGATCTTCAACGACATCTTGAAGCACGAGATGGCGTTCTACGATCTGGCGCTTTCGGGAAAGCACCTGAGCCGCATCATCGCGGATTGCTATCAAGTGCTCGGCCGTCGCGAGACGATCGATCTGCTCGATCGCATGAAGGAAATCGGCTTCCGCGAATCGACGCGCAGCGGTCTGTCGTTCTCGACGGACGATTTGAAGACGCCGCCGGACAAAGAGGTCATCATCCGCGAGGCGGAGAAGGAAGTCGACAAGATCCAGAAGCAGTACATGCGCGGCATCATCACGGATCAGGAGCGGTACAACAAGGTCATCGACTTCTGGACCGAGGCCCGCGACAAGATCACGAAGCAGATGATGCACGATCTCAAGCACGACGTCCGTTCGGGCGTGCCGTACTTGAATCCGATTTTCCTCATGGCTCACTCGGGCGCCCGCGGCGGCGTCGAACAGATTCGGCAGCTCGCCGGCATGCGTGGTTTGATGGCCAAGCCCTCGGGGCAGATCATCGAAACGCCCATCAAGGCGAACTTCCGCGAAGGACTGTCGGTGCTCGAATATTTCAGTTCGACGCACGGCGCCCGCAAGGGGTTGGCCGATACGGCTCTGAAGACGGCCGACTCGGGTTACCTCACCCGCAAGCTCGCCGACGTGGCCCAGAATGTCGTCATCACGATGCACGATTGCGGCACGTCGCAAGGCATCACGAAGGCGGCCATCTATAAGGGCGAAGAAATCGAACGTTCGCTCAGCGACACGATTCGCGGCCGCGTC
>JBAXFO010000254.1:0-6648 GCA_037139885.1 Planctomycetota bacterium | reverse complement strand
CCCAACCCGCACAGCGCCTCCGCCCAGTTCTTCATCAACGTCAAAGACAACGAATTCCTCGACAAGGCCAAGGCTCAAGACGATTGGGGCTACTGCGTGTTCGGCAAAGTCGCCGACGCCCCCTCGATGGAAGTCGTCGAAGTCATTCGCCGCGTCCCCACCACGACGCGCGGCGGCCATGAAAACGTGCCCCAAGATCCAGTCGTCATCCGCAGCGTTCGTAAGAAGTAACACATGTTCGGAACTAGCTAATAGCTGATCGCTAATAGCTATTAGCTAGTTTTCGACACGAAACTTGTTCCCTCGCGAACCTCAATACTCGGAGTTTTTCATGGTGTGTCGCTCCTTCCTGCTCCTCGCGCTTCTGGGTCTCCTCGGCTGCGACAGCGGCGCGAACAATCCGCGCGTCGAAATGGTGACCAACAAGGGCCCCGTCACCATCGAGCTTTTCGAAAGCAAAGCTCCCGGCACGGTCAAGAACTTCCTCGCCTATGTCGACGACAAACACTTCGACGGCACCATCTTTCACCGCGTCATCAATGGTTTCATGATTCAAGGCGGCGGTTTCAAACCGGACATGAAAGCGGAAGTTCCGTCGAAGGCCCCCATCAAGAACGAAGCCACCAACGGTCTTAAAAACGACCGCGGCACCCTCGCCATGGCCCGCACCGGCGACCCCCACAGCGCCACCGCACAGTTCTTCATCAACGTCAAAGACAACGACACCCTCAACCATCGCAGCCAAACTCCCGAAGGCTGGGGCTACTGCGTCTTCGGGCAAGTCGTCGGCGGCATGGATGTCGTCGATAAGATCCGACGCGTCTCGACGACCACCAAAGAAGGCCACGCCGACGTCCCCGTCGATGATGTCATCATCGAATCGATTCGACGCGTCCCGAAGTGACGATTGTGCGGGCGCCAAGCCAATGGAAGGGGGCCAAAAGCCCCCTTTTTTCGTCTTCCAAACTCGCGTACAGTGGGCAGGATGGAGTGTTTGGATAAAAATCGTTCAACGACGTTTTTCGATGGAATTTCTCAGGGCGAACGTTCGACGTTAAGGAGTGAGGGTCGAGAACCGCGCCCGTGAGCCGAGGTCCCATCCCATGCTTGCCGAGATCGAATCGCTGTCCGATCCGCGCGTGAAGGCCAAGCTGCAAGAGCTGCGGCAAACCGACAACTTCACAAATCTTTATTACCTCGTCCGCACCTATCTTTACCTGGCTCTCGTCATCGCCGGCACGATCGCGTTTTATCATCACCGCGACGCCTGGGGTCTGCACTTCGCCTGGAACATCCCGGTCACTGTGTTCGCCATCACGCTCATCGGCGCCGGCCAACACCAGCTCACCGGCCTGGCCCATGAAGCATCCCATCACACGCTCTTCAAAAATCGCCTCGTCAACGATCTGGCGTCCGATTGGGCCTGCATGTTCCCCCTTTTCGGCGCCACCCAACATTATCGCCTCCAACATCTGGCCCACCATCAATTCGTGAACGATCCGGTTCACGATCCCGATATTTCGCAGCTCCAAACCAGCGGCCACTGGCTGAGCTTCCCCGTGGCCAAGGCGAAGTTTCTCGTCACGCTTTGCAAGCAACTCTGGTTCGTCGGCCTCTTCCGCTACATGCGCATCCGCGCCGCGTACAACGCGATTCCCACCGACAAAAACCCGTACCTGAAAAAGGATTGGAAGCCCAACAAAACGGTCGTCCGCGTCGGCATCGTTTACATGGTCGGGCAAGCCGCCGTGTTAGCGGCCCTGGTCGCGCTGGAACAACCGTTGCTGCTTGCGCTCGTGCCCAATGTCCTTTGGGCAGGCATGTTGACGTTCCTTTATTCCATCCCCGCGTCGTTCTTTCATCAAAGCCGGGTCCACCCGGTCATTTCGATGCGGGCCATGTCCATGGGGCGGATTTCGTTTGTCACCCTCCTCTTCTCGACTCTCGCCTGGTTGAGCCTCAAGGCCGATCCCTATGCCGGGCTCTATTACGTTCTCCTCTGGGTAACGCCGATCTTCACGTCGTTTTCGTTCTTCATGATCCTGCGCCAACTGGTCCAACACGGCAACGGCGACCGCGGTTGGCTGACGAACACCCGCGTGTTTCTCGTCTCGCCGTTCATCCGCTTCGCCGTCTTCCCGCTCGGCCAAGACTACCATCTGCCGCACCATGTCTTCGCCAGCGTGCCGCACTATCGGCTCAAGGCCTTGCATGCTTTTCTGATGAATTGCGCCGAATATCGCGACCAGATGATCGAAGTGGAGGGCTACTTCTTTCCGCACGAGTTCCCGCCGACGAAGCCGACCGTGCTCGACGTGCTCGGCCCCGATTATCATCATCGGGCCGAAGACGTCCACATCGACAACGCGGTGCTCGAAGACGAAGTCGTCGAAGACAAGGACGACATCCTGCGCACGGGCGAAAACGAGAAACGCAAACGCCGGGCGGAGATGGCCGGGAATTCGGCCAGCGTTTCGTAAAGGACGCCCCGAAGGATTTTTCGAGTCCGTCGCGGGCTTCTCGTTCGATTCGAGCGACGAAGTCGGCGACGCTGAGCCCGTAGGGTGGGTTGAGCCAGCAGGCGAAGCCCACCAAAAGGTTTGACGCCGGCCTCCGTTGCGGTTTTGGAAGCGAGAGTAGCGCTTGCGCCTTTCGGTGGGCTTCGCCTGCTGGCTCAACCCACCCTACAGGTTTTGGCGTGCGTTACTCTAAACGCGGTCGCGGATCTCGCGACGCAACCGTTCCACAAACTCCGTGACGCTGAGAGCGCCCAGGTCGCCCTGAGTCCGTTCGCGGACGGCGACGGTGTTGTTCGATTGCTCCTTGTCGCCGATGACGAGCATATACGGAATCTTCTCAAGCTGAGCTTCGCGGATCTTGGCGCCGATTTTGTCGGGACGGTAATCGCCGGCGACACGAAATCCCAGGCGCAACAACTCGGCTTCCACCTTTTTCCCATACTCGATGAACTTGTCGCTCACGGTGACGATGCGGACTTGTTCGGGGCTCAGCCAAACCGGGAAGGCGCCGGCGTAATGCTCGATCAGGATGCCCATGAAGCGTTCCATGCTGCCGAACGGAGCGCGGTGCAGCATGATCGGGCGATGGGCCTTGTTGTCGGCGCCGATGTATTCGAGGTCGAAACGCTTCGGCAGATTGTAATCGAGCTGGACGGTGCCGAGCTGCCATTCGCGGCCGATGCAATCCTTGACGACGAAATCGATCTTCGGGCCATAAAACGCCGCTTCGCCCTCCTCGGCGGTGTAGGGCATGCCGAGGCTTTTGACGATCTCCACCAGCGAATTCTGGGCTTGGTCCCAATCGGCGGCGTCGCCCACGTACTTATTGCTGTTGGGATCGCGGAAGCCGAGGCGGACGCGCCAGTCGTTGAGGCCGAGAGTCTTGAACGTGAAGAGGACGAGTTCGATGTTCGCCCGCAGTTCGGAGTCGACCTGTTCGGGAGTGATGAACAGATGGGCGTCGTCCTGGGTGAAGCCGCGAACGCGGGTCATGCCGTTGAGCTCGCCCGTTTGCTCGTAGCGGTAAACGGTGCCGAACTCGGCCAGACGCACCGGCAGATCGCGATAGCTACGCGGCTCCGCCTTGTAGATGTGGATGTGATGCGGGCAGTTCATCGGCTTGAGCAGGAAGCCTTCTTGCTCGGCGAGCCAGGACTTAAGAAATTTGCTTTTATCTTCGATGCTACTTCGGCGATCAAAATCGTTTAAAAGTCCTAGGGGAGGGAGAAATTGCCTTAACATAGATGCTACGCAATTAAGTTTTTCCGTGGGCGACGACCGGATGTACTCGTCCCCATAAAATCCTGAGTTTTTAAAGAAATCAGGCAGATTGGCCTCTTCCGCATCATCTGTTACGCCTCGTTCAAGACGCCATTGGGCAATATCGATAATTCCAGAAACTGGCTTCTCATACATCGGCGGAAACTGGGCGTCGCGATAATATGGGAAATGTCCCGAGGTGCGATAGAGTTCGAGTCGGCCGATGTGGGGGGTGTAAACGGGCGAGTAGCCGCGTTTAACGAGTTCGTCTTTGATGAAGGTTTCCAGAATGCCGCGAATGATCGAGCCTTTGGGCATCCACAAAATCAGTCCGCTGCCGACCATCGGGCTGATGGTGAAGAGCTTCAATTGTTTGCCGAGCAGGCGGTGATCGCGTTTCTTCGCTTCTTCGAGCAGACGCAGATGGGCTTCGAGATCCTTCGGGTTGAAAAACGCGGTCGCATAAAGCCGCTGCAATTGCGGCCTCGACGAATCGTTCTTCCAATAAGCCCCCGCGATGCTCATGAGCTTGAACGCCCCGACGCGGCCGGCATGAGGAATGTGCGGTCCGCGGCAAAGATCGACGAACTCGCCCTGGCGATAAAAACTCAATACGGGATATTTCTTCAAATCGTCGTCGATGTGCTCGACCTTGAACTCCTGCTTCATGTCTTGCACGAGAGCCCGGCCCTCGGGAACGGAACGTTCGAAGCGCTCGAACGGCTCCGCGTCCTTGATGATCTTTTTCATCTCCTCTTCGATGCGCGGGAAATCGTCTTCGCGAATCGGGGTCGGCGAATGGATGTCGTAATAGAAACCGTTCGCGAGCGGCGGGCCGAACGCCAACTGCACTCCCGGGAACAGCCGGCACACCGCCCGGGCCATGATATGGGCGCTGCTGTGCCGCAACACTTCGAGCGCTTCGGCGTCTTTCTCGGTCAAGATCTGCAGAGTGTGTTCGCCATCGGCGAGCTCGGCGGCCAAGTCGACGATGGCTCCGTCGACTTTGACGGCCACGGCGTCTTTGGCGAGGCGTTTGCCGATCGATTCGGCGATCTGCAAGCCGGTGGCGCCGGAAGGATACTGTTTGGCGGAGCCGTCGGGGAGCTTGATGGTGAGCATGAAGAGTTCCTGGTTCAACGAAGCTTCGGCGACCCGGCGGCTCGCTGCGGCGGGATCGGCAAGCTCCAGAAACGATGTCGCCCGGGAGACAGCGCAGGCTGGTCCCGGGTTCGGTATCGTTCAAAGGGTGCGTGCGTGGCCGAGGTTATGTTAGGAAGTCGCTCGCCTGAGCGACGACTTCTTGAGCGACTACTTCTTGGTCGACTTGGAGCACTCCGTCATCAGTTCCTTCTCAGCTTCGAGCCAATTTTGGACGCAGGTTCCTTCGGGTTGGCCACGGTGGCACCACTTCTCGTAGGCGCGCATAGCGATCTTTTCCGAGGGAATCGGCATCGGCTTGGCGGCGGGCGCGGGCGTGGTGGGCTTGACGGGCGCAGTCGATTTGGCGGGGGTGCTGGCGCGGGACATGTTGTCCTCCTTGAGAAGGGGTGCGAAACATCCGTTCCGTATGCGCCTATTTGACCAAGTCGGCCGGTTCTTCGCAAGTCGATTTCCTGCCCGGAACCCCAGGCCCCCGTTCGCGGGGCGGGCTTTCCCGAAGAACCCGCTTCGCCAGCCTTGATACAATAACCGGGAGACACTCATGCGCGACCTCCTCACAGCCCTCACCGCCGCCCTTGATGCACGCCGACCCTGCGTCTTTTGCAGCCTCGTCGAAACGCGCGGTTCGACGCCGCAAAAGGCCGGAGCCGCCATGCTCGTGTTCGCCGACGGCGGCCAAGTGGGGACGCTCGGCGGCGGTTGCGTCGAAGCCGAAGTGAAACGCCAGGCTCTCGCGACTTTGGCCGGCGACGAAGCCGGCAAACCCGAACTCTTCACCTTCAACCTCGACGACAACTACGGCTGGGACGACGGCCTCATTTGCGGCGGCCGCATGACCATCCTCGCCGACCCGCTCGGCGATCCCCTACGCGATCCCCAGCGAACCGCCTATTTTCAACGCTTCCGCCAGATCGTCGAACAAGGCGTCGGCTGCACCGAAGCCGTGCCGTCGCAGGCCTCTCCCGACACGCCGGTCGGCAGCCGCTTTCTCTTCGACGCCGCCGGCCAACTGGCGGCGACTCTGGGCGCGGCTGCGGCGCCGGCGCACGTCGTCGACAATCTCACGCCGCTGCTGTTTCGGCCCCGGCCCTATCACAAGATGGGCGTCGCCTATTTGCCGGTATTGCCGCGGATCACGCTTCTCATCGTCGGCGGCGGCCATGTCGGCCTGGCGACGGCGAAGTTGGCCGCCGAGGTCGATTTCGAAATCTGGATCCTCGACGACCGCGAATCGTACGCCTCCGCCGAACGCTTCCCCATGGCCGGCCGCCGCTTCATCGGCGACATCGGCCAAACCCTCCGCACCCTCGGCCCGGAGCTCAACCCCACGATCTACGCCCTCATCGTCACCCGCGGCCACGCCCACGACGAAGAAGCGCTGCTGCACCTCGCCAACACCTCGTGCGGCTATGTCGGCCTTATCGGCAGCAAACGCAAAATCAAAATGATCTACGAAGACTTGCTTGCGAAGAACATCCCGGCCATCGCCCTCCGCAAAGTGTACGCTCCGCTCGGCTTCGACATCGGCTCGCAAACGGTCCCCGAAATCGCCGTGAGCATCGTCGCGGAATTGATCGCGGTGCGGAATCTGGGGCAGACGATCGTCGCGGCCCGCACGACGATTCCGGTTTAGACGGCCAGGGGGTCGTTCAAGCGAAATTTTCGGGTTCTGAGGCCATCCCTGGAAGCCCGACGCGTCAGCGAG
>JBAXFO010000253.1:0-6661 GCA_037139885.1 Planctomycetota bacterium | reverse complement strand
GAGAAAGAAGCCAACAGACGCCGCGGCGTTCCCGACCTCGGCATCGGCGACGGCACCATCATCGAAAACGCCATCCTGGATAAAGACTGCTGCATCGGCGAAGGCGTCCAAATCGTCAACCGCGACAAAGTCAAAAATGGCGAAGGCAAGAACTTCGTCATTCAGGAAGGCATCGTCGTCATCCCCAAAGGGGCCGTCGTCGAAGACGGCACGATCATCTAAAGCGTGAACTGCGACGCGGCAGCGGGATGCGGGAGCTGTCGCGGCTCACCCACGCTGCCGCAATTTGACCGTCGACGCCCAGCCTCTAGGCAGTTCGGCATGATCCTCTCACCGCGTCCGGAAAAATGCGATCCTCGTAAACCATGTCAAAACCGCAAGTTGCAGCAAAGCTCCGGATTTGATTCAACTTTCGGCACGCCTCATGCTTTATCTTACTTTCGAAATCGCCGCAGCAATGCGGGGTCTGGATGCATCGTCCATGCATTGAGGTTTTGAGCTTGGTTCGCCCACTAAGCTCGAATCGCCAAACCCCACAACCGCTCGGCGATTTTTTTGCGCGCGCTCCGGCAGCTCGAATCGGCCATTCGCCGCGCTCCGCATCATTGGCTGCCGCCATCTTGAGCAGCTTCTGCAGCTTTCCTCAGCCTGATCGTCAGAATCCCGGACACCAAACTCTCGATCGATTCGAGGGTTACGGCAGTTCCCCGAAATCGCGCCAAGGCTCTGGCACGTTGATTGCTTTTCGTCTTCGCGAAAATGCAACTGCCTACCGCCCAAAAACGAGCGACGCCCAGTCGCTCAGGAGGCCGAGCGATGGTCGCGTTTTTCAAACCTATCATGGGTCGCCGATTCGTGCGACGAAGCGTCCGCCGTCGATTTATCCGGCTGGCGAACGGTCTTGGCGGAACTTTGGAATTCGATCGAAATGAAAACGGCCGCGCGGCATGGCTGGGCATGCGGCCGCGCCTTCGCTGTCCGCGGCCGCAATGATGTTCGTCGATTCGCCTGGGGTCGAGCAGTTCGGTAGGAAGGGGACTGGAGAAAATCGGGTTAAGTTGGTTTTCTCCGTGGGGTCCTCCAGTCCCTTTCTTTCCGAACTGCTCGATTCTTTTTTTCGCACGGTTCGCTCAACGCTGCACCCGTGCGGTGCCCCCCTTGGCGAACGCTTCCACCTCGTGCAATTTCGCCATCGTCACATCGCCGGGGAAAGTCGTCAGCATGGCGCCATGCGCCCAGCCGAGGCGTAACGCTTCTTCGGGAGCTCGTCCCGCGATCAAGCCATAGATGAGACCGGCCGCGAAGCCGTCGCCGCCGCCGATGCGATCGATCACGTCGAGCGTAGTCGTGGGGCTCACGAAGCGTTTGCCGTTCAGCCACAGCACCGCGGCCCAGTCGTGCCGGTTGGTCGAATGAACTTCGCGGAGCGTTGTGGCCACGATCTTGATGTTCGGGAATTGCTGCACGACCTGGTCGATGATTTTGAAGAATTGATCGGGGTCGAGCTTTGAATCGCTCGACACATCCTGCCCCGCGATCCCAAGGCCCTTCTGCAGGTCCTCCTCGTTACCGATCAAGGCGTCGACGTTACTCACGATGTTGCGGAGCACCTTGTGAGCTCGCGGCAAGCCGCCGACCGACTGCCACAGCTTCGCGCGAAAGTTGAGGTCGAACGAGTTGATCGCCCCTGCGGCCTTGGCGGCTTGCATGCCTTCGATGATCAGGTCGGAGGTCGTTTCCGAGAGGGCGGCGAAGATGCCGCCGGAGTGGAACCAGCGGACGCCTTTCTTGAAAATTTCCGCCCAGTCGAAATCGCCCGCCTTGAGGAGAGCGCCCGCTTCGTTGGCGCGGTTGTAGAAAACGACCGGCGCGCGCACGCCCATGCCGCGATCGCTATAGACGGTGGCGAGGTTCGGTCCCCGGACGCCGTCGTGGTCGAACCATTTGTAGAACGGCGTGACGCCCATCTCACGCACTCGTCCCTCGACGAGTTCGCCCAGGGGATATCTCACCATGGCGGTGGCGACGCCGGTCTTGAGCCCGAAGCAGTCCGCGAGATTGGCGGCCACGTTGTACTCGCCGCCGGAAACGTGAATTTCGAGCGACCGCGCTTTGCGGAAGGGAATGACGCCGGGATCGAGCCGATTCACCAGCGCGCCCAGCGAGAGGAAATCGAGATCGCATGCATCCGACCGAATGGGGAAACCGTTCATGAGAAGTTCCAGGAATGTTGAGGGCGGTTCAATCGACGACTGAAGATTAACGTATTTCCCGCCGCGCCCCCTGGCATCATGCCGTCGCAGCGATCCGCGTCGGCTCGGTCGTCGGCGTCCGCGTTTCGCACCGCCGAAGGGTGCGATCGCCCAAGAATCCTCGTCTCCGAGCCGTTGGACGGGGCTTGCGAGGACGCAAGGAAAAGCCTGCCGTGACGCGTTATAAGTAGATAAGCGTACGGTCGAATTCACGATATTTTGTTATTTTTCGGTATGAGGACTAATTCTCTCAGAAAATATGATTGAAAGCGATTTTCCTTAACAGTTTCCTGTTGCCGCGCAGATGCCTACGGCTAATGATGATAAGTGTTAACCTAGTTCGCTCTCTAACAAATCGAGGTCATCATGGCGAAGAAAACTCCGAAGACGGCGGTCACCCCCCTGGAAGCGATTCTCGGCATTACTCCCGAACGCGCGACCGAATTGCTCGGCACGCTCACCGAACGGGAACACGAAGTCGCCGCTCTCATGGCCACGGGCGAGAAGAATAAGCACATCGCCGCCAAGCTCGGCATCAGCACCAAAACGCTGGATATTCACCGCGCCAACTTGAAGTGGAAGCTCAAGACCCGCGGCCCCGTCGATGTCGCCCGCGTGGTCTACGCGAAGGCCGTCGGCGAACTCGTCGGCTAAACGAAATCGCGGTTCGCGGGGTGGCGGTCGCTTGCTGCCGATGCCACCCTGCGAATGCCCGATGCGTTTCCGATCGTGAGGCTCAACACGTCTCGCTTAACACCAATCGAAGATAGGTCGCGTAATCGCTCTTGCCCGCCTTGGCGATCAGCGCCTCGAATTGCGTTCGATCGATAAATCCCTTTCCCAGGGCGATTTCTTCGATGCACGCGATCTTCAATCCCGTGCGCTGCTCCAGCGTCTGCACAAACTGCGACGACGACAGCAGCGAGTCGTACGTTCCCGCATCGAGCCAGGCGACGCCGCGGCCCAGTGCGGTGACGTGCAGTCTCCCCGCGTTCAAATAGTGTAGGTTGACGTCGGTGATTTCGAGTTCGCCGCGCGCGGAGGGCTTGATCGATTTGGCCACATCCACGACCGTCCCATCGTAAAAGTAAAGCCCCGTCACCGCCCAGTTCGACCGTGGTTTTTGCGGCTTCTCCTCCAGCGACAACGCCTTGAATTCGCGATCGAACTCGACGACGCCATAGCGTTCCGGGTCTTGCACGTGATACGCAAAAACGCTGGCCCCGCGAACGATGCCGGCCGATTCCACGAGCAACGTTTGCAGTTCGTGGCCGAAGAAGATGTTATCGCCGAGGACGAGACAGACCGGATCGCCGGCGACGAATTCCTCCGCGAGGAGAAACGCCTGGGCGATGCCGGCGGGGTGAGGCTGCACTTTGTACGAGAGGTTGAGCCCCAATTGCCGGCCATCGCCGAGCAATTCTGCGATGAGGGGCGTGTCCCGCGGGGTGCTGATGATCAAGATGTCGCGAATGCCGGCGAGCATCAAGATGCTGAGCGGATAATAGATGACCGGCTTATCGTAAACCGGCAACAGTTGTTTGCTGACCGAGAGCGTCAGCGGATAGAGCCGGGTGCCGCTGCCGCCGGCGAGAAGAATGCCCTTCATGAATTGAGCCTCGAGGAGATTGCGGTTCAGATCGGCCGCGAGCGAAGGTAATCGGCCAGCGCCTCGCGCCAGCCGCGCAAGGCAGGCAAGCCCAGCCCGCTGTATTTCGCGCACGAGAGCACGCTATACGCGGGGCGGCGAGCGGGCGAGCCGAACTCGGCCGTGCGCACGGGCTGAATCGGGCGTGCGTCGCCGCGCAGGTCGAGAATCGCCTGGGCGAATTCGAGCCAGGAACAATTTCCCGCGTTGGTCAAATGATAGAGGCCGAACTGCCGCGTGGCGACCAGCGGCGCGATGGCGGCCGCCAGATCGGCGCTGAAGGTGGGCGTGCAGCGTTGATCGAAAACGACGCGCAAGGGTTTGTCCTGTGCGACCTGCCGCAAGATCATCTCGATGAAATTGCTCTTTTGACTGGTAAGGCCCGCCAGTCCATAGAGGCCGCAGGTGCGAATCACGAAATGCTTCGGTCCGATCTGGGCCAACGCTTCGCCCGCGAGTTTGCTGACGCCGTAGATGCAGGTCGGCGCCGGAGCCTCGGTTTCGGCGAAAGGAAGCGCACGGGCCAGATCGCGACCGAAGACATAATCGGTGCTGAAATGAACCAGCACGGCATCGACCTCGGCGCAGGCTTGCGCGAGATGATGCACCCCCAGAGCGTTGACGGCAAAGGCGGCTTCGGGTTCGCGTTCGGCGCGATCGACGAAATTGAAGGCGGCGCAGTTGACGACGACATCGGGGCGCAGCGCGGCCAAGGTCGAGCGCAGCGCTTCCGGCCGGGTCAGATCCGCATCCGCTCGACCGAGCGGAATCGCCGCATCGCCCCAAATCCGGCACAGATCCCGCCCGAGTTGCCCTTGAGCGCCGACAATGGCATATCGCATGAAACTCCCCACCCGGCGTGAACGCAATACGGTCTCCCGTCAGTGTATCTATTTGCGAGAATGTTCGACCTTCCCAAGACGTCTTACGACATTCGCGCGAAGCGAATGTTCAAGCCGCCGTTGCGTTTCCGGGGGCTGGGCTCTACCATCTTAAAGAAGGCCCGTCATCGGTCCGGCGTCCGTGCGGAAACGGCTCAGAATGGGTCGTTTCCGCACGAACGATCCAGGGCCCCGACAAATCTCTTCGCAATATCGCGACATATTCAGCGTTTCGCCGAGTTCGTTCCTCGCGGCACAAAGTTTGCGTTTCTTGGGAGACGTCACAATCCATTCTCCGCCGAGCGAACGGCTCTCCAACGGAGGCAGACCATGTTACCCATGAACAAACCCATTGGGTCGCTTTCCGCAAGCGACATCATGTCCACCGAAGTGGTCATGATTTCCGACCAGATGTCGTTGCAGGGCGCCGCTCGTTTGCTGTCGCGCTCGCAAGTCAGCGGCGCTCCGGTCGTCGACACGGAGGGACGATGCACCGGCATGCTCTCGGCCGTCGATTTCCTGCACTGGGCCGAAAAAGGCGGCAAGGCGATCGCGCAACCCTGTGATGGCGGCGACACCGCGTGGAAACCCTGGCAGATGCTCGATCACCCCGAGCACGCCGAGACGATGGTCACGGAAGTGATGACGCACAACCCCGTGACGGCGCCTCCGCAAGCGCCGTTGAGCGAGATCAGCCGCATGATGCTCGACGCTCACATTCACCGCGTCCTGATCGTCGACGCGGCCGGCAAGCCCGTCGGCATCGTGTCGAGCACCGATATTCTCGCGGCCGTGGCGCGGTCCGAGGCGTTACGCGAATCGGCTCTGAAACAGACCCCCGAATTGGTCGCCCATTAAAACCTGCATCCTCTTGAAACCTCGCGGCTCTTGCTGACTTCTTAAGGAGTCTCTCCATGAAAGCCCTCTTGAACGCCGGCACAGCTTTGAAGCTCGACAACATTCCCGCGGCCGAAATCATGGCCCCCAACCCCATCTCGATCGCCGCCAACGCGAATGTCCAAGAAGCGCTGATGCTTCTGACGGATAAGAACATTTCTGCGGCTCCCGTGATCGACGACGCCGGGCGTGCTGTTGGCGTCATCAGTCGTTCCGATCTGCTCGTCCACGACCGCGAAGCGGGCCGCAAGGTTGGCCCCGCCTCCGGCGAATATCCGGCCGAGGGGGATAACGCCCGCAGGATCCTCGAAGGTTATCAAGTCGAAACCATCGACCGCGCAACCGTCGAGGATATCATGACGCCGGCCGTGTTTTCGGTCCGCCCCGATACGCCGGTCAGCAAGGTGGTCAGCGAAATGATCGGTCTGCACGTCCACCGCATCTTCGTCACCGACGACGACGGCACGCTCATCGGCGTGATCAGCACGATGGATTTGTTGAAGCGTTTGCGGCCCTATTAAGCCGTGGGGCTTCAGATCAAACCGTGCCCGGTGAGCGCCAGCAACCCTTGGAGATGTTTGCAGCGTCCCTTCGAAAGATAGCCCATGCACTCGCACGAGCAATCGTGAGGCGTGCCGACGCGGACATGGTAAAGTTGGCCGAGCCCGAGCCGATGCACCGCGAACGCTCGGCCGCCGATCTCGCAGGGAATTTCCCGGATGGCGTAGAACGACGACTTGCGATTGTCAGTGATGCACAAAACGCCCGGTTCGTCCGGCAGCGGCGGACGAACCAGGCGTATCGTACGAGTCTTCATGGAGGCTTCCGACCGGGCAGGCGTGTGAGGGACTCTGGAGCTGTGCGGAACAAGTGCGTCGTCCCGACGAAATTTTCGGGCGCGATCGTAGCAGGTAGCCCGACGCGTTAACGAGGGTTGACGGCATCCCTCGCTGACGCGTCGGGCTCCCAGGGATGGCCTCAGA
>JBAXFO010000252.1:0-6665 GCA_037139885.1 Planctomycetota bacterium | reverse complement strand
CCTCCCGAGGGGGAGCAGTTGCCCGATGTCACCGTGACGGGTTTAAGCGTGGGCCGGCTCTATGAGAAGGTTGAGGAGGCGTTCGATCAGATCAAGTTCGTCGATTCGCGAGGCCGGAAGATCAAATATTTCGCGACGCTCAAAACCGAGCAAGGCGATATCCGCATCGAACTCTTGGGCGAGACCGCTCCGAATCACGTCCGCAGTTTTATCGCCCTGGCTCGGGTGGGCTATTACAACGGCTTGCCGTTTCATCGCAGCACCCAGCGCATGGTCGACGGCAAAACCGAAGCGAGCATCGAAGCCGGTTGTCCGCTCGGTACGGGCGATCTGGGCTATGGCAGCATCGGCTACTGGCTGAAGGCGGAACCGTCGGACGAGCTGGTTCACGAGGACGGCATCGTCGGGGCGGCGCACAGCCTCATCCCGCGCGGCGACGTGCTCGAAGACATCGATAACGGGGCGTGCAAGTTTTATATCGCTCTCTCGAAGGCGCCGTGGCGCGATCAATCGTTCACGATTTTTGGGAAAGTGATACAAGGTCTCGATGCCGCCCATACAATCTCTCAACGGCCCAATCAGACCGAACGCGGTTTTGAAGATCGGCCCGTGCGACCGGCGGTCATTCGCCAGGTCGTCATCGAAGAAGTGATCGCCAGCGGATCGCAGATCGCGGCCAACCGCTGATTCCAACCCTGCCGGGGGATCGCATGCTTTCCTGGCTGCTGCGACGTTTCAAGGAGTTCTCTCACGTGGCCAACGATGTCAAAGCTCAGGTGGCGGAGGCCCAAAAAGGGATCGACCTCGCCAAAACGACGTACGCCGTCGAACTGACGACCTCCAAGGGACCGATTCGCCTGGAAATGTTCCCCGATGTCGCTCCCGGGCATGTGAAGAATTTCGTCGCTCTCGCCAAGATCGGGTTCTACGACAACCTGATTTTCCACCGCGTGATCGAAGATTTCATGATTCAAGGCGGCTGCCCGACCGGCACGGGCACCGGCGGCCCGGGGTATAATATCAAGGCCGAATTCAACAAGACGCCGCATGTCACGGGCGTGTTGTCGATGGCTCGCTCGGGCGATCCGAATTCGGCCGGGTCGCAGTTCTTCATCTGCACCGGCACGCATACGCATCTCGACGGCAGCTATTCGGCGTTCGGCCGCATCGCGGATGAGGAGTCGCTGAAGACTCTCAAAGCGATCGCCAGCGTGAAGGTCGGTTCGAGCGATCGCCCCAAGGAAGACGTGAAGATCGTCAAGGCGACCGTGACCGAAACGGCGAAGACATAAGGTGGCGTTCGGCGCTCTCGCCTCAAGGGGTTGGGAGGGGACCCACGCAAAGGAAAGTTGTGAACCTGGTCAGGCCGGAAGGTGCAGCCATAAGCAGCGGACCTTGTGCAGTGGATCAGCCTCTCCCAACCACCTCGGGGCGAGAGCTTTAGCGATGAGACCCGCGGAGTCATGCCGCGGGTTTTTTCGTGCCCCCGCCTTTGGCCCCCCCCCTTGGCGGCGATTGCCGCGGAATGCCAGGCAGTCTCGGGCGGCGGTCGATACAATTCCATGACGAAGCCTCACGGCGCCGCACGGAGACGCAAACCTTGCAGCCGACTCGCCCCATCTCTGCGATACGCCAAGATCTTGAGATTCTGTTGGCGGATCAATTGCTCGACGCCCATGCGGTGACGCCGTTGGCGGAGGAAGTCGCGGTGCATGCCGAGGGGTTGCAGGCCGTCGATCTGCTGCTCACGCTCCTGGAAAGGAATCAGGATCTGGATTGGGGGGCCCCGGGAGCCGTGGTGCATGCGGTCGAGAAGTTCTACAAGAAGGGCTATGAAGCGTTGCTCTTCGAATCGCTGCACCGCTTTCCGACCAGCCATACGTTGTGGATGGCCAACCGCATCATGACCGGCGTGCCGAACGAGCAACGCGAACCGTATCTGTCGATGTTGCAGGCGGCCGCGGAACGAACGGATGTCTCGGATGAGGTGCGCGTCACGGCGCTGCATTTCCTGAAGGTTCAAGCGAATCGAAAGTAGCATGTCATGGCCAAGAAAAAGGTCGCGGAAGCGGTCGAAACGCCTGTCGATGCTGCGGCGGGGACGCCTCCCGAAGGCGCGGGCCGCGAGGCGGAATACACGGTCGTCGCCCGCCGCTATCGTCCCCAAAGGTTCGAGCAACTCGTCGGCCAGGATGCCGTGGCGCAGTCGCTGGGCAACGCGATCAAGTCGGGCCGCGTGGCGCATGCGTATCTCTTCACCGGGGCGCGCGGCGTCGGCAAAACGAGCACGGCCCGGATCCTCGCCAAGTGCCTCAACTGCGAAAAGGGCCCGACGCTGACGCCCTGCGATGAATGCGAGATGTGCCACAACATCGCGGCCGGCGAAGATGTCGACGTGCTCGAAATCGACGGGGCCAGCAACCGCGGCATCGATGAAATCCGCGAGATCCGCAGCAACGTGCAATATCGTCCGCAGCGCGCCCGCTACAAGATTTACATCATCGACGAAGTCCACATGCTCACGGGCCCCGCGTTCAACGCCCTGCTCAAAACGCTCGAAGAGCCGCCGTCGCACGTCAAATTCATCTTCGCGACCACCGAGGCCAGCAAGATCCCGGTGACGATTCTCTCGCGCTGCCAACGCTTCGATTTCTCCGGCATCAGCCTCACGCAGCTCCGCCAACGGATGAAAGAGATCGTCGCATCCGAAGGAACCGTGGCCGACGACGAAGCCCTCGAGCTCATCGCGCGCCGGGCCGGCGGTTCCATGCGCGACGCCCAATCGCTGCTCGATCAGCTGCTGGCGTTTGGCGGCGAACGGCTCACCGTCGCTCGCGTTCATCAATTGCTCGGCACCGCTCATGAGGAACGCATCGCGGCCATCGCCGGCGCGGTGCTCGCGAAGGACGCGAAGCAGGCGTTGGCTCAGGTCGCCGAGGCGGCCGACAAGGGATTGCAACTCGGCGAATTGCTCGATCAACTCATCGAGTATTGGCGCGATCTGATGGTCGTCCAGGCGGCGGGTCTGGAAGACCAGGTTCTCAGCGTTACGTCCGCAAATCGCAGCGCTCTGGAGACGCAGGCGCGGTCGCTGACTCCCGAGTCGGTCATGGCGGGGCTCGACGTTCTCGTGACGGCGAAGAGCCGGTTGCGAAACACGACGCATGGCCGCATTGTGCTCGAGATGGCGCTCGTTCGTTTGGCGCGTCTCGACAGCCTCGTCGGCGTTTCGCAGCTCGTGCAATGGCTGCAAGAAGGGGGCGGTCCCGCCGCTCCGGCGCGAGCTTCGGCGGCGAGCGTTAGCGAGGCCGAAAAAAAAAAACTAGCGGTTGAAGCGGTTCCGGCGGACGTTCCCATCCCCCTCACGACCGAATCTTTGGCGAAAGTGTGGATTCAACTCTCGATGCAGGCAAGCTTTGCGGTAAGAGGCGAGCTGCGTAACAGTGTTGAGCAAGCAATTTCCGGGCCAAATTGCCTGGCGATTCGATTTCCGCACGGCTATAATCTGCCGGAGGGGGCACGCAAGGCCCAGATGGAAGAGGCGATCGCGAAGATCACCGGCCAAACCTGGATGGTGAAGCTCGAGAACGTCGCCAAGGGAATCGTGCAGCCCAACGCCGTCGCGCCCGAGACGCCGACACAACGCCGGCGCCGCATTCACGACACCGTTCTGCAAGCCCCGCTGACGGCCCGCGCCAAGGAAGTTTTGGGGGCGGTGGTCGTCGATGTCGAAGAAGGCTTCGGCGATGTCGTGAGCATCAAGAAGGCGGCCGACGACAACGACAATAGCGACGGCGACGGCGAAAACAATAACGGCTTCGACAACAGTGACGATGAGTGACAGATCTTTCCGGAGTCCAGCATGTTCAAGGAACTCGGCCAGCTCGCAGGCTTGATGAAAAACGTCGGCAAGATCAAGGAGGAAATGGCCAACCTCCAGACGCGTCTTGGGCAGATCCAGGCCGAAGGCGAAGCCGGCGGCGACATGGTCAAGGTGAAAGTCAACGGCTCCATGGAAGTGCTCAGCATTCGTCTGAGCGACGAGGCGGCCAAGATGAGCGACCGCGAAATGGTCGAAGACCTGCTCGTTTCGGCGTGCAATCAGGCCCTCAAGAAGGTTCGCCTGATGGTCAACGAAGAGACGCAAAAGATGGCCACCGGCCTGGGCTTGCCCGCGGGCATGGGACTGCCGGGCCTTGGAGGCTGAGCAAGCGATGGCCAAATCAACCGCCGGTTTGGAACCGCAAGGAGCGATCGGGCGCTTGCTCGTCGAGCTCGGCAAACTTCCCGGCATCGGCCCCAAGTCGGCGGAACGGATCGCCCATTATCTCCTCGGCTCCGCGGATCGCGTCGTGCTCCAGCATTTGATCGGCGCCCTGGCGGACGTGAAGGATCACATCCATCCCTGTCAGCAGTGTTACAACCTGACCGAAGATGAGTTATGCTCCATCTGCCGGGACGCTCGACGGGATCCGGCGATTTTGTGCGTTGTGGAGCAGCCCAAGGATGTGGCCACACTGGAGCGAACGGGCATCTTCCGCGGCCTGTATCATGTGTTGCAAGGTCGGTTGGCCCCTTTGGATAACATGGGGCCTGAGAAACTGACGCTCGACGCCCTGGTGGACCGCGTGCATCAAGGGCAGATCAAAGAAGTGCTTTTGGCCACCAATCCGACCTTGGAAGGCGACGGCACTTCGCTGTATATCTCCAACCTGCTGGCCGGGGCGAACGTCAAGCTCACCCGGCTGGCTCGCGGCGTTCCCTCGGGGTCGGCGCTCGATTTCGCGAACGCGCAAATGCTCGCCGACGCCATTGAGGATCGACGTACCTTTTAAGTGGATTTGTTCCGAACGGAAGTTGAACTATGCGACTCGACGCTAGCATGTCTCAGCGGATGGACCAGAAGATGATTCTGGCTCCGCGCATGATTCAGTCGATGGAGATTTTGCAGCTTCCCATCATGGCTCTGCAAGAACGCATTGAGGCGGAGCTGCAAGAAAATCCCGTTCTCGAAATGCGTGACAGCAATCGCAAGGAAGGCGACGAAGAATTTGAGCCCCCCGCGCCGACCAACGAACGCGACGTCGATGATCCGACCCGCGATCTCGTCATCGACGAAAAACACGACTTCGAGAAAGACTTCGACCGCCTCGAAGCCATCAATAAAGATTGGTCCGACCACTTCAACGAAGAGTCGCGCCCCTCGTCCAACCGCATCAGCGAAGATATGGACCGCAAGCACGACGCCATGGCCAACATGGCGTCCCGCCCGCAATCGCTGCAAGATTATCTCAATGACCAAGTCGCGTTCCTCAACGTCACCCCCGACGATGTCCGCATCTTGCTCCAGCTCATCGCCAATCTCGACGAACGCGGCTACATGGTCACGCCGCTCGAAGACATCGCCTCCCAGATCGAACCGCCGCCGCCGCTGGCGCTCGTCGAAGAAAACCTCAAGCGCCTGCACACGTTCGATCCCCCCGGCATCGGCGCCCGCGATTACAAAGAATGTCTGCTCATTCAGCTCACGCCCGAGACGCCGCACCGCGACGTGCTCAAGGCCCTGATCCTGCACCATTTCGAAGACATTCAGCACAATCGTTTGCCGATCATCCAAAAGAAGACCGGCTTCGATATCGAAACGATCAAAGAGGCGATCGAGGGACTCAAGCACCTCAACTACAAACCCGGCGCTTCGTTTCACGAAGAGAACATTCCGTACGTCGTTCCCGATATCGCCATCGAGCGGAACGAGGCCGAGGAATACGAAGTCCGCCTGCTCGACGACTGGACGCCGAGCATTTACATCAGCAAGCGGATGTGGGACCTCTATAAGAACAAATCGACCTCCACGAAAGACCGCGAGTTCCTCAAGCGGAAACTCCAATCGGCCCAGTGGCTGATCGACGCGATCGAGCAGCGTCGCAAGACCGTGATGAACGTCACCAAGGCGATCGTCGCCCATCAGAAAGTGTTCCTCGATAAAGGCCCGGAGTTTATCGAACCGCTCAAGATGCAGCAGATCGCGGATCAAGTCGGCGTACACGTGACGACGGTGAGCCGGGCGGTCGACGATAAATGGGTGCAAACTCCGCGCGGCATCTTCCCGCTCAAGCGCTTCTTCGGCGGCGGCACGCAAACCGCATCCGGCGAAGAAGTCGCGTGGGAAACGATCAAGCAAAAGCTGCTCGAAGTGATCGCCAACGAGAGCAAATCGGAACCGCTGTCGGACGAGGATCTGCAAAAGAAACTCGAAGAAGCAGGCTACCCGATCAAACGTCGCACGATCACGAAGTATCGCAAGATGCTGAACATTCCGTCGTCGAGGCATCGCAAGATCTGGACGGAGTGATTAGGATTTGTCTTGTAGGGTGGGTTGAGCCGGAGGCGAAGCCCACCGAAAGCCGCCGTGGCCGACCCCCTTGGGAACGTATTCGGCCTGAAGGGTCGTTTCTTTCAGCCTCGATTTCCCGAGACTCCGCATGGATGATCTTCGCGAGCAAGAAGACCAAATCCGCCAGGGCGGCGGCGCTGTCGCCATCAAACGCCAACACGACAAGGGCCGACTCACGGCTCGCGAACGCGTCGCCCAGCTCATCGACCCCGGGTCCGCGTTCTTCGAGATCGGCCTGTGGGCGGCGTGGGAGATGTATGTCGAATGGGGC
>JBAXFO010000251.1:0-6738 GCA_037139885.1 Planctomycetota bacterium | reverse complement strand
GCGGCATCGGCGGCGGCATCGCCACGGTCTCTCCCGGCAAGGGGGGCATCGGCACGTTCGCCCCCCTTCTCGATCAGGCCGGCAATAGCGTCAAAGGCCAACTCGCCAACAAATTCCTCTCGCAAAGCCTCGGCATGGACCTGTTCGTGTCTCAACCCGAAGCATGACCTTTGCGCGAAACCAAGCCGTTCCCCTGGAGAGCCAAACGCCATGACCGCAACAACTGAACTCCCCGCCAGCCCCGAAGTCGAGGTTCGCGATTCCTGGACTCCGATGATCGTCATCGCCATGGGGCAGGCGCTCATGTCGTTCAACGTCGCCGCCATTCCGGTGTCGATGGGAGGCATGGTCGAAAGCTTCGGAGCGCCGCCGACGACGGTGGGCACGGCCATCGTCCTCTATTCGCTCGGCGTGTCCGGCTTCATCATGCTCGGTTCGAAACTCGGCCAACGCTTCGGCTCCAAGATCTTCTTCCAGGCGGCGGCCGGTCTCTTCGGCGTCGCCATGCTGCTCATGACCATCAGCCCCACCGCGGAGATCATGCTCCTCGCTCAGGCGCTGGCGGGGCTGGCGGGAGCGGCGTTGGTGCCCACGCTCGTGGTGCTCATCGCCAATCACTATCGCGGCAAACAACAAGCGGAGGCCGTCGGGTTGCTCGGCTCCGCGCGGGCCATCGCCGGCGTGCTCGCGTTTACGATCGTGGGCACGGTGGCCACGCTCTTGAGCTGGCGTTTCGCGTTCGGCCTGCTCATCGTGCATGCGGCGGCCATTTTGTATTTGAGCACGAAACTCAAGCCCGCGGCCAGCAAGCCGGAAGTCGGCATCGATGTCGTCGGCGTGATTCTCGCCGCCCTCGCGCTCATCACGATGATTTTCGGCTTCAACAACATCCGCAACTGGGGCTTGCTCGTGGCCGGGCCTTCGGCGCCGTTCAACGTCGCGGGCATGTCGCCGGCGCCGATCATGATCGTCGCGGGGGCGTTGCTCGGGGCGGCGTTCTTCGTCTGGACGCATCGCCGCGTCGCCGCCTCGCAAACGCCGCTGCTGGCGCCGGAAGTCGTCGATGAGCCGACCGAATGGGCCTCGGTGATCGCGCTCTTCACCATTGTCGGCATGGAAGGGGCGATCAATTTCTCGGTGCCGCTTTACATTCAAATCGTGCAGGCCAGCAGCGCGTTTCAAACGTCGATCGTGATGATGCCGTTCATGCTGACGGTTTTCTTCACGGCCATCCTGATCGTTCGCCTGTACGCCAAATTCACTCCACGCACGATCGCCCGCGGCGCGTTCGTGCTCGTGGCGATCGGCACGGCCTGGCTCGCTTTCGTCGTCAAAAACGATTGGAGCACGCTCCCCGTGATCGCCGGCCTCATCACCGTCGGCCTGGGTCAAGGCGCTCTCGTGACGCTGTTGTTCAATGTGCTGGTGACGTCGGCCGGGAAGGAATTGGCGGGCGATGTCGGCTCGCTGCGCGGCGTGACGCAGAATCTCGCGGCCGCCGTCGGTACGTCGCTCGTCGGCGCCATGCTGGTCGGCCTGTTGACGTCGATCATTCTGGGGAAGCTTTCGGACAACCCGGTCATCACCGCCGAACTCAAGGACGAGGCGAATCTCACGAACTTGAACTTCATGAGCGACGCACAACTTCGCGACCGCCTCAAGACGACCGCCGCCACGCCCGAACAATTCGACGAAGCCCTGCGCATCAACGGCGAGGCCCGCACGCAGGCGTTGAAGATCGGGTTCCTGGTTTTGTCGTGTCTATCGCTGCTGGCTCTCATCCCGTGCGGCTGGTTGCCGCCGTATCGGCCCGGCGAATTGCCGGCGGGAGCCGTCGCCAAACCGAGCTAGGGCCGCGGCCAGGCTGAATTTTCGGGCTCTGAGGCCATCCCTGGAAGCCCGACGCGTAAGCGAGGTCAACCCTCGCTTACGCGTCGGGCTACCTAAAACGTTGTTAGCGGTAAACCACGTCCTTCGAATTCGGGAGTCTTGATGCGAACGTTTCGCTGCCAATGCGAGAACATGCTCTTCTTCGACAACAGCGTCTGTCTGCGCTGCGGCAACGAGGTGGGGTTTTGCCCCGCGTGTCGCACGCTCTCGGCGTTGTTGCCCCAACCGACGGGAGAATGGCGCTGCGGCAATGCGGACTGCGGCGAAGCTCTGCGCAAGTGCGCCAACTATGCCGAGCACGATGTCTGCAATCGCTGCGTGCGAGCCGAGGATGCCGCGGCGTTGTGCGATTGTTGCTGCTTCAATCAGACGATCCCGGACCTCTCGATTCCGGGCTATAAGGTGAAATGGTTCCGCCTCGAAGCCGCCAAACGCCGACTGCTTTACGATCTCGATCTCGTCAAACTCCCCTACCGATTCGGCGACGACGATCCCAGGCCCAAGCTGCGTTTCGACTTCAAGGCCGACATCTATCCCAAGCGCTGGCTGTGGTGGACCATCGGCGCGAAGGAGCAAGTCTTCACCGGCCACGCCAACGGCCTCATCACCATCAACGTCCGCGAGGCGAACCCCGCCGAGCGCGAACAGATGCGCGTCAATTTCAGCGAAGCCCATCGCACGCTCATCGGCCATTTCCGCCATGAGATCGCGCATTACTATTTCGAAGTCCTCGTCCGCGACCGCGACGAAGAACGCTGCAAGGCGATGTTCGGCGATCACGAGAATCCCACTTACCAAGAAGCGCTCAAGCATTATTACGCCAACGGCCCCCTTCCCGAATGGCGAACGCGTTTCGTCAGCGCGTATGCCACCATGCATCCCTGGGAAGATTTCGCCGAAACGTTCGCGACATATCTCGATATGGCGTGCGTGCTCCACACCGCCCACAGCAACGGCTTCATCGCCGCCCCGCTGCGCTTCGACGATGTCGACGACATGATGAGCCAGTACAAGGCTCTGGGCATCGGCATGAACGAAATCAATCGCAGCATGGGGTTGCTCGATCTGGTGCCCGAGATTCTCGTCGGGCCGGTGCGCGAAAAGCTCCGTTACATTCACGAACTCGTCGTCGGCGCGGCGGCATCCTCGGCAAGCCGTTGAGGGCGACCATGGAACCGGAATCTCCCGCACCCGAGCCGCGTCCCGCCGTCGACACGCGCGCCGTGCTGGAACTCATGTTTCGCATCGGCCAGGCCTATCTGGCTTGCGGCGAACAGACGGCCCAGGTCGAACTGTATCTGCGCCGCATCAGTTCGGCCTACCGCATGCGGCGCGCCCGCGTCGTCGCCTTTCCGACCGCCATCTTCATTTCGCTGCACGATGAAGCCGACGAACACGTCACCCTGGCCGAGGGACCGACACAGATCTTGCGCCTCGACCAGATCGCCGACATTTACGAACTGGGCGACGAAATCCGCAGCGGCGCCCTGCCGCCCCGCGCCGCTCTCAAACGCCTGGCGGAGATTCTGCGCAAGTCCGCCCGCTTCGGCGTCTTCGGCGTTGTCGGAGGGCACACGGTCCTCACGATCGGCCTGGCGATTGTCCTCATGCCGACGCTGTCGAACCTGACGGCGGCGGCGATTCTCGGATCGATCGTCGGAGCGGTGAAGGCGTTCAATCGCAATCGGCCGATTTTGGCCGCGCCCCTTGCCGTGGTCGCGGCGGGCATCGTGTCGGCCCTCGTTTTCCTGGCGCTGAAAGTCAACCTGCCGGTCGATCCGCTCGACGCTCTCGTGCCGCCGCTAGTGACCTTTCTGCCGGGAGCCATGCTGACCTTCGGCATGGTGGAGCTGGCGTACGGCGACATGGTCAGCGGTTCGAGCCGACTCATCACCGGCTTCGTGCAACTCATTCTGTTGGCGTTCGGCCTGGCCCTTGGGGCGGCTCTCGTCGGCTATCGCCCGGAGAATTTACTCGATTCGGGAATCGAATCGGTCGCCGAAGCGCCGGCGGCGTGGCTCTCCTGGGTCGGCGTGATCGTGTTCGGCATCGGCGTCTACCTGCACCATTCGGCGCCGCGCAATTCGCTTTGTTGGATGTTGCTGGTGCTCGTGGCCACGTTCGCGGCCCAGCAATGCGCCGCCCTGGCGTTCGGCCCCGAAATCAGCGGCTTCTTCGGCACGCTCGTCGCCACGCCGCTGGGCTACCTGATTCAACTGCAGTTCCGGGGCCCCCCCTCCATGGTGACCTTCTTGCCGAGCTTCTGGCTCCTGGTGCCCGGCTCCCTTGGGCTGCTCAGCGTCGCCCGCATGCTCAGCGATCGCGCGGCCGGGCTCGACGGCCTGGTCACCGCGGTCTTCGCGTTCGCATCGATCGCGCTGGGCACTCTCGTCGGCGCTTCGCTCTACAAAGGATTGACGGAAACGTTCGGCTGGTGGGGATTGAAAATCGGCCGCACCGGACGCTATTTCAGGCGGCGCAAAGGGTGATAGGGAGCGTTCGCGGCTCTCCGCAGGAGAGCGCTGCCGTCACGCACTCGCGGAGATGGCGTTCGGGCGGCGCTTCGATCGGCATGCTGTTTCCGTCGCAGCGTGACGGCAGCGCTTTCCTGCGGAAAGCCGCGAACATCCTCACGCGTCGTTGAGCTTTTCGCGGGCGTCGATGAACAGCGAGGCCGTGGCGATCGTGAGGAACACACCGCCGCAGGTGAAGAAGACGGCGTTCCAACCGAAATTCTGGATGATCGTCTGGATCTCGTTCGGCGACCGCCAGCCGCCGAGGTTGCCCCACATATTTCCCCAGCCAAGGACAAGGCCCACCATGCGGCCGCCGACGGTGAGGTTGAACGCCCAAATCGACGGCAACGTCATATCGCTGAAGAACGACACGCAGCCCAAAACCAGGATGATCACCCAGGCCCGTTCGACGCTGGTTTCGGGCATCCAAATCGTGATGAGCGGTACGACCATGAAGAGCACGCCCGCGACAAACCGCGGCAAGGCCATGGGCAAGGCGATGCCCCAGCGAACGCCATGGCGTTTGATGGCCGCGTCGGTGAGCCAGCCGCCGAGAAGCAGCGCCGGCACGCCCATGCCGAACACCAGCCCTGTCATCCAGCTCCGCGTGCCGATGTCGTCGACCAATTGCACATCTTTCAAATAATCGTTGAGAAGCGTGCCGAACATGACCTGGCCGAAATTCGAGCCGAACTGAATGAACGAACTGATCCACAGACTGCGATTCTTCACGATGCTCCGCCAGGGAAACGTGAACGCCGCCGGGGCCAAGTTGGGCGTCGCGCCGATCAAATCGATCTCGGCTTGGTTGCAGCGCGGGTGTTCCGCGGGGGAGTCAGTGAAAATGAACCAGAACACGATGGCGAGCACGATGCCGAAGGCGCCGAAGACGAACGGCGTCGGACGCCAGGAATGAAATTGCGGCAGCGCGATCGCGAAGAAGGCCATGAGAGCCGTGGTCACGCGGGGCGTGATCGCGCCGCCGAAGCGTCCGCCGACCGAGACGATGCCGCTGGCCATGCCCCGTTTCGAGACCGGGATCCAGCGCCGGATAATGCCGGCGCATGCCGGGTAGCCTCCCGATTCGAACAAGCCGCAGCCGAAGCGGTAGAGGTAGAAATCGGCATAACCTTGCGACAGGCCCAAGAGGGCGGTGAACAGCGACCAAAAGAACATCAGCAACGTGAGCATGCGCCGCGGACCGTAGCGATCGACGAGATAGCCGAGCGGGATTTGGCCGAGAGCATAGGGAAGAAAGAACGCCCCCAACAGAGCGGCCATTTCCGGCCGAGAGAACCCGAGGTCATCGCGGATCTGGCTGCCCGCGTTGGTCAGGCAGTAGCGGTCGAGATACAGCAGCACCGCCACGACCAGGGCGATGCCGAGCATGAGATGGCGAACGCGTGTCGGCCGAACTTCATCCATGGCCTGCCTCACGTGTCGAGCTCCGGCGAAACGCCTTCTCGGAGCGTGCGTTCGAGCGTTTCGACGGTTTCCAGTTCCTGGTCGCCGATGTCGTTCACTTCCCAGCGGTCGTCCGGCTTGACGTACAGTTGCACGGTTCGCGGCGGATCCTCCGCGAGTCGCTCGCCGGGAACCAAGAGCGCCCATTCGGGAGTTCGCAAAGCGGTCTCCGAACGCCCGCCGACGCTCCATGTCGATAGCGCATGCGGCCGAATCTCGACGATGTCGCCGCGAATGAGTCCCGGCAAGCCGCCCGCGCCGCCGAGATCGTCCACGCCGCTCTTCGCCCACGCTGCGAGCGCGTTCGTCAGGTCGTCCGGTTGCGTGATCGCTCCGATGCGCAGCCCGGCCAGACGACGACCCGGGCAGCGGATGATGAGCGGCACATGCACGGCTTCATCGTGCAACCAGGGGCGGTCCCAGCCGAGTCGGCCGTGTTCTCCCAAAGGGTATCCGGCCGACGACGTCAACACCACCATCATTTCTTCCGAGCCCGGACGAGCGGCGAGGTCTTCGAGCACGCGGCCTAGCAGAGCGTCGAACCAGGTGACCGCGGCGGCATAGGTATCCTGAACGCGGAGGACGCCATCATCGTCGGCGAGTTCGCCGGGAACGGGATCGGGCCAGGGTTCGACTTCATCGTCTTCGGAGTAGGCGGTGAGCAGGTCTTCGGACAAATCCCAAGGGGGAGCGAACGTCGGCCCGAGAAGGTGGATGACGCCGTCGCCGCCGTGCAGACGATCGAGGCATGCGCGGGCGTGGGGTTGCCAATCGTTGAGGGAGGGGGCGGGCGTGGCGAGATCGGGCGTGCGGAGAATGTGTTGATCGAACGTGATCCCCTCGGCGGCGAGGCGATCGATGTTTGGGG
>JBAXFO010000250.1:0-6743 GCA_037139885.1 Planctomycetota bacterium | reverse complement strand
TGCTTTGGGAGTCGATCCCCGACGACGAGTTGCGGGCGAAGGCCGCGAAGCTCCACGAGCCTGCCGTCATGGAGGAGCAGTTGCGCCGGATGCTGAAAGACGGCCGAATGCGCGGCATGGCCGAGGAATTCGGCGCCCGCTGGCTTGGCGTGCGGGACTTCGTCGCCAACCACGGCCGAAGCCTGAAGCATTTCCCCGAGTTCACGCCGGCCCTACGCGACGCGCTGGCCGAGGAGCCGGTGCGGTTCTTCGAGGATCTCCTGATGAACGACCGTCCGGTCGCCGACGTAATCGCCGCCGACGCGGTGGTCGTGAACGACGTCCTCGCCAAACACTACGGCATCCCCGGCGTGACCGGTTCGGCATGGCGCCGCGTTGAGAAGGTTTCTGCTTACGGTCGTGGCGGGTTGCTCGGCTTCGGCGCGGTGCAGGCCAAGTACGCGGCAGCCGCCCGCACGAGCCCCGTCAAGCGCGGTGCGTGGGTGGTTCAGATGCTCGGCGAGCGGCTGCCCAAGGTCCCACCCGACGTGCCCCCGCTGCCGGAGACTCCTCCCGCTGGGCTCAGCGTGCGTGAAATCACGGAGCGTCACCGCAAGGATCCAAACTGTGCCGGTTGCCACACTCGCATCGACCCTTTCGGCATGACGCTCGAACAATTCGATGCCCTCGGAAGGCTGCGGCCCGCCAAAGATCTGAAGCCTGGCGATGCCAAGGCGACCACTCGTGACGGCGCCGAAATCGATGGTTTCGCCGGCCTACGGAATTACCTCGCCGGCCCCCGGCGCGAGGATCTGCTGCGGTCCCTCGCCCAAAAACTGGTCGGCTACTCACTGGGCCGATCGGTTCAGTTGTCGGACCGGAAGCTCATCGAAGAAGTGACCAAGACCATGGCCAGCGGCGGCCGCTGGTCGGACGCCCTACTCGTCATCGTCCGCAGCGAGCAGTTTCGCTCGATTCGGCCGGAGGCCGTCGCAGCATCACCCTGAACTTGAACCCTGAATCCGAGAGGATTTTTCCATGTTTATCAAACCGGATTCGATCTGCTCACGACGCACACTGCTGCGCGGGCTCGGCGTGTCCATGGCCCTGCCGTGGCTCGAATCGCTGCCGTTCGCCGCGGCCACGACACCTGCCGATCAGCCTCCAACCCGCACGCTCGTCACCTTCACCGGCATGGGCTTCCACTCGCAACACTGGTGGGCCCGGGGACAGGGAGCCGCCATGGAACTCGGGCCCTGCCTGACCCCGCTGGCGCCCTGGAAGGAGCGGCTGGTCTTCCTCCGCGGCCTGTGGAACGAACAGGCAAACAACGGCGTCATCCACTGCATGCAGACGGGGAACATGCTCAGCGGTTCCGTCATGTCGAAGACGGAGGTCCGCACGGGCGTCAGTTTTGACCAATTGATGGCGCAACGGATGGGCGACCGCACACGGCTGCCTTCGCTCGTGCTCGGCTGCGAAGGGCCGATTCCGGGCCTCCAAGACGGGCATCCGTTGCTTTACAGCTCGCACATCTCGTGGAGCACGGCGGTGTCGCCGACCTGGACGGAAACGCGTCCGGCGCTGGCTTTCGATCAGCTCTTCCGCACCGAGCGCAACCGGGACGACCGCCGCGTCGTCGATGCGGTGCTCGAAGACGCCCGGTCGCTGCGCCGGCGGCTCTCGGTCTCGGACCAGCAGCGGTTCGAGGAGTACCTTGGAAGCGTCCATGAGATCGAGGGGCGAATCCGACGCGCCGGCCAGGAGCGAGCTGCCGGCGGCTGGAGGCCGACCCTGGCCGGCCCCGATCGCCCGCGGCCGGCTGATGGCATTCCCGCCGAAGTCCCGGAATATTGGCGGCTCATGAACGACATCGTGCTGCTTGCCTTCCGCACCGACTCCACGCGGATCGCGACCCTCAAGTATTGCAACGACGGCTCGATTATCACTCACGCGCACGTCGGCGCCAACGATCAGCATCACCAGATGGCCCACACCCAGCCGCAACAACTCGTCGCGGTCAACCAGTTCTTCATGTCCCAGCTCGCCTACCTCTGCGAGCGGATGGCCGAAGTCCGGGAAGGCGACCGCACGCTGCTCGACAACACCACGATCATGCACTGTTCGAGCATGCTGCACGGCAACCATGAGTCAAGACAGTTGCCTGTGATCCTGCTCGGCGGGGCCGGCGGCAGGCTCCGCGGCGGCCGCTCGCTCGACTATCTCAATGCTCCCAACCGGCGCATGTGCAGCCTGTTCCTCAGCCTCATGGAATGGGGCGGCCTCGAACTCGACCGCTTTGGCGACTCGACGGAGCGGCTGGCGGGCATCTGAGCCGGGGCCGGATCGTCCCCGGGTGTTTCATTCCTGAATTCGGCATTATGCCATGGCCAACGGAGAACTCTTTATGCAGATTCGCATCCTCTTCGCCGCTTTTGTTGCCGTAATTGGCTTGAGCTCTACGTCGCTCGTCGCGGCCGATGAACCCAAGGCAGATGCCGAGGGCTTCGTCAGCCTTTTCAATGGCAAGGATCTGACCGGTTGGAGCGGCCTGCCGGACTATTGGACGGTGAAAGACGGCGTCATCAGCGGTCACGAAACCAAGGAGAAGTCGAAGCAGACCTTTCTCGTTTACGAGAAGCCGGTGAAGGACTTTGAACTCCGTCTGAGCTTCAAGTTCGCTCCGGTGAAAGACAAGGTCGACGGCAACAGCGGCATTCAGTTCCGCTCGAAGCTGCTCAATGAGAAATCTTTCGTTGTCGGCGGTTACCAGGCCGACTTCGACGGCGGCAATACGCACACGGGGATCATCTACGACGAAGCCGGCGTGGCGGGCAATCGCGGCATCATGAGCAAACGCGGCGAGAAGACGCACTACACGGCCGATGGCAAAAAGCCCATGACCGCGAAGCTCGAAATGAGCGACGCCGAACTGAAAAAAGCGATCAAGGTCGGCGACTGGAACGACGTCGTGCTCATCGCCAAGGGAAATCACATCATCTACCGCATCAACGGCAACGTGACCACGGAGATGATTGACGAGAGCCCGAAAGCCTTGAAGGAAGGGGTCCTGGCTCTGCAACTGCACGCGGGGTACACGATGGACATCCAGTTTAAGAACATCCGGATCAAGCGATTCGAGTAAGAACAGTGGAACGGCCCCGCCGACGCGCAGGCGGGGCCTCTTCCAGCGCCCAATCCGAAATGACCGTAGGTAGCTAATGACTAGTATTCGCACCGCCCTAATGCTGTTCGCTCTGTCCTCGTTCGCAGCAGTTCACGCCGCGGCCCAAGATACGAGTCGAACATCAACTGCATTCGCGAAGGCGAAACCGGCGAACGTGAAATCGGTGCGTGCCTTTCTCGACGCCAACTGCATGAGTTGCCATGGCGGCGAACGCAAGGAAGGCGATTTCACGATGGACAAGTTGTCCTTCGACAACATCGCGGGCCGAGTGGCGTATGCGTCGATTCTGGAACGGCTTCGTGCCGGTGACATGCCGCCGTCCGTTAAAGATCGGCCCGATCCGGCGGAATCTGCGGGGATTGTCCAGTGGATCACGTCGCAATTCGACACGCCGATCAAGGAACAGGGGACCAACTACGCAGTCAAAGAAAAGCCGGTGGACGGCAATCGTTTGCCGCACGCGATTCTCTTCGGCGGTCCGCGGGGTCCAAGCGTGCCGCCGGCGCCTCGGCTCTGGCGATTGTCGCCGACGGCTTACAAAAACTCCTTCGGCAGGCTCAATGTGCGACTGCAACAGCCGTTTGGCTTGATTCAAGATTCCGGCTTCCGAGATTTCTCCGCACTTTATGCACCCGATGAAGGGGCGTCGAGTCTGCTTCTCACCAATGCGGAGCAAGTCGTGTTGGCGCAGCTTCGGCCTCATGCGCTTGCCAACATTCTGGAAAAGCCCGAGTTCGCCAAAGAGACGCTTTGGCCAAAAGAAGCCCGTATCGCGACGGCGACCGCGGAAGAACGCAAGCACCTTGAAAATGGGGATCGCGTCCGCCAGGGGAATGGAGTCTTCGCGCCGCTGATGCATCCCAAGGTAGCTGCAAACCGCCAGGAGTTAGTAAAGGCTCTGGACAAACAATATCAGGAAATTGTCTCTCGGCCTCCGAGTGAGAAGGAAGTGGAAAGTCTTCTTGAGCTCTATAAGGACGTGGCCAAGGAAGGGGATTATGCGTTGGCGGGCAGGACGATCCTCATGGCCCCGCTGATGACGCCGGAAGCCATTTTGCGCTTCGAGATCGGCCTTGGCGCGGAGGTGCGGCCCGGGGTGCGAATGCTATCGCCGCGCGAGACCTCATTCGCAATTAGCCTCGCCCTATCGGACCATCGTGAATTGAGTTTGCTTTCTACCGCAGCCAAAGGGAAGCTCACGACGCGTGAAGAAGTCGCAGTAGCGGTTCGCAATATCCTCAACAATAACAATCCGAAGCAACCGAAGGATTCGAATTCGCATATCCTGGGGTTCTTTCGGGAGTACTTTGACTATTACCGTGCTTCCGAAGTGTTCAAGGATCCGCTGCCCGACTATCTGAAACGCCTCGGTATCAACTACAATTCCAAACAGTTCTTCTACGATCCCAAGCGGTACGTCGCGGACACCGATGCCTTCATCCAGAACATTCTCAGTCAAGATCGGGACGTGCTGAAGCAACTGCTTACGAAGCCGGTATCGTCCAGAACGCAGGTTCTACCTCCGATCGCTCAGACAAACGCCGGGAAAGCGCCGTTAGAACAGATCGGAATTCTGATGCAGCCGAGCTGGCTGGTGGCGTGGTCGGTTGGTACGGACAACGACATCGTTCGTCGCGGCCGTTGGGTGCGCGAGAAGTTGCTCGGCGGGCGCGTGCCGGACCTGCCGATCAATGTGCAGGCGATGGTCCCCGAAGATCCGCATCGCACGTTGCGCGATCGGCAAATGGTCACGCGCGCCGCCGCATGCTGGAAATGTCACTACCGCATGGACGATCTCGGCGCCCCTTTCGAGCACGTCAATCACTACGGATTCTTGCGAGCAACCGAACCGGTGGTCGACCTCGAAGCGACGAAACAGGCCAAGAACAAGAAGGCGAAGATTTACCGCGATGCTCCGCTCGACACGACGGGGTTCATCCTTCACAGCGGCGACCCTAAGCTTGACGGCCCGGTCAAGGATGCGCCGGAAATGCTGCGCCGGATGGCCGACTCGGACCGCGTGCGTCAGGTGTTCATTCGCCATGCGTTCCGCTATTATCTGGGCCGAAACGAGACGCCCGGCGACGCGCCCACTCTGCAAGAGGCGGATCGCGCTTACGTTGAAAGCGGGGGCAGCTTCAAGGCTTTGGTCGTGTCGTTGCTTTCGTCCGAATCCTTCCTTTATCGAGCCGTTCCCACAATGACCGGAAACGCAAGATGAACATGCACAACACCGCCCAAAACATGGCTACTCTGGGCGGGTCTGTAGTCAGGCTTTCCAGCCAACCCTTTGAATGTGATTTCAGCGGCTGGCTGGACAGGGGGCCCTGGCGCTGCAACTGCACGCTGGGTTCGAGGAAATAGTCGTCGTGTACCTTGCGTGCGTCAGTCTGTCTGGCGCTTGCGCGTTGAGATCGTGATCCTGCTTCCGAATCTTTTCCTGTACAGAACGGTTCCCACCCTTGCAAAGGAATCCAAATGAATATCTTCCCAAACCCCCTGAAGATGGTCACTCCGGACCAACTCGACCGTCGTTCGGTCCTGAAGGGGATGACGCTTGGCGCGGGAGCCGTCGTCCTCCAGCCGTTCCTGAATGGGCTGGCGGCGGAAGCGTCAGGCCAGGCGCCGCCGAAGCGAGTCGTCTTTCTCTTCGAAAGCAACGGACTCAATCGTCGCCACATCCTTCCCCGAGGCATCGAAATTCCGCGCAACGGCCCCGACCGTTTGATCGATCGATCTCTTACCGAGCTGGAACTGCCGGAACCGATCGCGCCGTTGACGCCGTTCAAGAACCGCATGACGATCATGCTGGGCCTTTCGTGCAAGAACGCCAATCCCAATCACGGCGCGGCATACGGCGCGCTGGGGTGCTATCCCGCGCGGGATAGCGCCAACGGAACGAACGCAGTGGCGCTCGGCCAGACCGTGGACCATGCTGTGGCCGGTTCGTTGCCGGGCATCGTTCCTGTCGTGGGCCTGGGAGTTCACATGTCTCCTGGGACCGTGTTCGCCAACACGGTATCGGCCAGCGCGGCCCGGCGGCCTCTGCCGATCATCTGTCAGCCGGACATCGCCTTTCAGATGCTCTTCGGCAGCGTCGCGGAGGGCAGCGCGGCCCAGGCCTTCAATGCCCGCAACCGGCTTCTGGACTGGGTCCGGTCCGACATTCGCCGAGTCCGCGGAGAACTCCCCGCGATGGATCGAGAAAAGCTCGACGTCTATCTCGACACGTTCGAGCAAATGCGGACCCGTCAGGATCGGGTTGAAGCGAATCGCGACGAGATCCGGGCGAATCGCCCAGCGATCGACCGGTTCAATAGCCGCCTCCAGACGGACCGATTCGAGGCGCAGTGCGCCCTGGCCGCCTCCGCGCTGGCGTCTCGGTTGACGAACGTGGTCGTCCTCGATGCGTCGTGCGGCCCGCATGCCTACAAGACGTGGACGGAACTCGGCATCACGGTCGACGGCCATCACATCGGCCACACGCCCGAGCCTCATGATGTCCACGACCGGTGGGCCGTTCCAATTCGCCGGTACCATGCCGAACGCGTAGCGGATCTGGCGCGCCGACTCGACG
>JBAXFO010000249.1:0-6776 GCA_037139885.1 Planctomycetota bacterium | reverse complement strand
AATCTTCGGCGTGAGCCGGCGGGTTTATCCCGCCGGGACAAGCCCGGCGGCTCGCTAGACCGCTCACTTCCCCGTCTTCAGATTCTTCATCAAGAACGCCCATTGATCGGCGACTTCTTCGATCGACTTGCTCACTGGCCGCCCGGCGCCGTGGCCGGCCCGGGTTTCGATGCGCGCCAAAACCGGAGCGGCGCCGCTCTGGCAGTATTGCAGTTGGGCGATGAACTTGAAGCTGTGCGACGGGACGACGCGGTCGTCGGTGTCGGCGGTCGTCACCAGCGTGGCGGGGTAGTGGACGCCCTTCTTCAGATTGTGATAAGGCGAATACTTCAGCAGGACCTGGAACTCCGCCGGGTCGTCGGCGGAACCGAAGTCATCGACCCAGTAGCGGCCGGCGGTGAACTTGTGGAAGCGGAGCATGTCCATGACGCCCACCGCGGGGAGAGCGGCCCCATAAAGCTCGGGCCGCTGCGTCATGCACGCGCCGACGAGCAGGCCGCCGTTGCTGCCCCCCTGGATCGCGAGCTTTGCCGGTTTCGTGTAGTTGTTGGCGATCAGCCATTCGGAGGCGGCGAGAAAATCGTCGTAGGACGTTTGCCGCTTCAAGCGCACCGCGGCTTGATGCCAATCTTTGCCGTACTCGCCGCCGCCGCGAATGTTGGGCTGCGCGTAGACGCCGCCGCGTTCCATCCAGACGAGCTTGGAGATCGAGAACACGGGGGTGAGCGAGATGTTGAAGCCGCCGTAACCGTATTGCAGCGTCGGGTTGTCGCCGTCGAGCTTCAGGCCCTTTTTGTGCGTGATGAACATCGGGATCTTCGTGCCGTCCTTCGACGGGTAAAAGACCTGAGTCGTGACATAATCGTCGGGATTGAACTTCACCTTCGGTTCGCGGAAGAGCGTGCTCTGGCCCGACTTCATGTCGTAGCGGTAGATCCGCCCCGGCGTCGAGAAATTCATGAAGGTGTAGAACGTCTCGGTTTCGTCGCGCCGACCGCCGAAACCGCTCGCGGTGCCGATGGCGGGGAGCTCAACATCGCGAACGGGTTTGCCGTCGAGGCCGAAGATCTTGATCTGCGTGTGGGCGTCTTTGAGGTAATTGGCGGTGAAGTAACCGCCGGTCGTGCCGACGCTTTGGAGGGCCCATTTCGCTTCGGGGATGAGTTCCTTCCAGTTCTTCCGGGCGGGATCCTTGAGATCGATCGCGACGAGGCGACCGCGCGGGGCGCCGCCGTCGGTCTTTACGAAGAACGTCGCGCCGTCATTATCGACCACGCTGTTGACGCTGTCGAAATCGTCGATGAGGGGCACGATCTTGGCCGCGGGGTCGGTGAGGTCCTTGACGAAGATCTTCGTTTTGCGGCTCGTCGTGCCGTCGTAGGCGGCGATGATGAGGTATTTGCCGTCTTCGGAAACATCGCCAGCGACGGAATATTTCGGATCCTCGGGCGCGTAAACGACGATGTCGTCCGCTTGCGGCGTACCGAGTTTGTGGTAGTAGAGCTTTTGATTGAGCGCCAGGGCCTGAAACTTTTCGCCCGTCTTCGGCTCGGGGAAACGGCTATAGAAGAAACCTTTATCGTCGTGCGTCCACGACATGCCGCTGAACTTGACCCAGCGGAGTTCGTCGTCGAGCTTTTTGAGCGAATCGACATCGAGGAGTTTGACCACCGACCAATCCGACCCGGCTTCGGAAACTCCGTAAGCGAGCGTTTTGCCGTTTTCGCTGAAAGCCATCGCGGTGAGGGCGACGGTGCCGTCTTTCGACCAGGCGTTGGGGTCGAGGAGCACGGTCGGCTCGCTCGTGAGAGAGTCTTGTTTGTAGTAGACCGATTGATTCTGCAAACCGTCGTTCTTGCTGTAGACGTAGTATTTCTTGGCGACCTTGAAGGGAGCGGAATACTTCTCGTAGTTCCAAAGATCGGTAAGGCGTTTTTTGATTTCGTCGCGCTCGGGAATCTTGCTGAGATAGGCGTCGGTCACGCGGTTCTCGGCCGCCACCCAGTCGGCGACCTCCTTCGATTCGCGGACATCGCCTTCGAGCCAGCGATACGGGCAGGGAACTTTGACGCCGTGATATTCGTCGACGTGATCGCCGCGTTTGGAGAGAGGATAAACGACGGGAGCTTCGATGTCAGCCATGGCAGCGCTCAATATGAGCGCCAGCGAAACAAGAGCAAACGCTTTGATCACGATGGAACTCCTCGATGACGAATTCAGCGGGCGGCACGAGAGCCCGACCGAAGCATTGTAGGTTTAAGGTGGGCCGGGAATCAATGAGCGGACGCCCGCTCACTCCGCTTTCGTCTTCGCCGGGGGCGGGTCGAGAATCTGGCGATCTTGCAACAGGCGTTCGCGCAGTTTGGGGTACGCGACATCCTGCACGGCGCAGGCGTCGTCGATCGCGAAACAGGCCGCCGTGGCTGCGGATTGGCCGAGGATCATGAACACCGGCTCCATGCGAATCGAGCCGAACGCGATGTGCGACGATGACGGCGTCAGCGGCACGAGCAGGTTTTCGCATTCGGCCTTGCGCGGGGCGATCGATCGATACGCAATCGGGTACGGCTTGACGCTGATCTCCACGTTCCCTTCGCATTGCACGGCCCCATTGACGACGCCCATCTGACAATGGTGCGAATCCATGTTGTAAGTCGCCAGACCGACGCTGTCGGCGGCGACTTCTTTGCCCTGACAGTTGTGCTGCGTCATGACATAGTCGCTCTTCATGCGGCGCGCTTCGCGGATGTAAAGCTGATGCGTCCAGCCGCCGGTGTCGCGATATTCGTCGGCGGGCAGACCCCATTGCTGGAACTGTTCCTGCTGCTTCTTCGGGACGCGTGGGCTGTGCGTGAGGAAGTACATGACGCCGATCTGATAATTCGCATGATCCTGGAAGATCTTCTCGCGCTCCCTCCAGCCGGCTTCGGGCCAGCCATAATTGCCGCCGACATAGTCGATGAAATAGGCGCCGTTGAAGAGATGGTGATTGTTCGTATCGATGCTCCAGGCGATTTTCGGATCGGCGCCCGATTCGAAAAGGCGGGCGAGGATTTCGTATTCCTTCTCGTCGTAAACCGCCGGCTTGGGGAACGGCAGCTTGCCCTCCCCATTGGCGAGCCGCATGCGAAAGCAGAACGCCTGGATGGCCTTGTCCCCCTCGCCGGGTTTGCCCGCATCGAGCGTCACGCGGGGCAAGACGCCGCTGGCCGGGTCGCCGGGAATGACGTACGGATCGACTTTCGTCTTGAAGTTATGGCCGCCGGTTCCCAGGGGGCGGATGCCGTTATAGGTTTCGCCGTAGACTCGATTCGCCTCGCGGCCATAAGTCGACGAAACGCCCGCGCGGGCCATCAGATCGCCTTCATAGGTGCAATCGATGAATTGCTTCGCCCGCACTTCCCGGCCATCTTCCATGGCGATGGAGACGATGCGCGCGCCATCTTTCGTGACTTTGCTCAGATGGGCGAGCGTCTGCACGTCGACCCCGGCTTTTTCGAGCATGTCGCGGTAGACCTTCTCGGCATGGGACGGTTTGAAATTCGCCTGGCCGATTTGTTGGTAAACTTCGCGAGCGATGCCGCCGCACACGGTTTCGGCGCCGCCGTCGGTATGGCTGAGACCGCCGGACGTGAGCCCGCCGATGTGTTTGCCGAATTCGAGGAGCACGACTTTCTTGCCCATCCGCGCGGCCTGGATCGCCGCCACCGCGCCGCCGCTGGTGCCGCCGTAGATGCAGACATCCGTTTCGATGACGCGTGGTGCGATCTCGGTCGGCGGGTAATAATACCGCAAGCCAGGAATCGCTGGCGCAGGTAAGGGCGCTTGGGCGACTCCGGACGCAGCGTCGAGCGCCAGGATGAGAACCGCGAAGGAGAACCGAATCGAGACTGCCATGAGAATCTCCGTGTTCGCGGGCGAGCGATTTTTATCCATGCATTAGCCGCAGCCGGACTCGAACCGGCACGAGGATTACTCCTCAAGAGATTTTAAGTCTCTAGTGTCTGCCATTCCACCATGCGGCCATGGGCAGCATTCTATGCCGACAGCGCTCGGCGAGAAATGTTCGCTGTTATTTTCGAGATTCGGGAAAATCTCCAGCCGCTACAGATTCGCTCCGAGAGCATAAATCTCTTCAGCGTCGAGCACGCGGTCGTTGGCTTCGAAGAGCTGAGCGATGGCGGCTCGGTGCAGTTTCATTTTCAAACCGCCGACGCCGATCGCTCCATAAAGAATGACGCCCTCTTTCGCCCCCCCCTGCTCCATGACATCGACGCCTTCGATCCCCACGGGGGGCACCGCGTTCAAATCGATCGCCACTTTTAAAGAGCTGGCGCCGTCACGAACCGCTTTGGGCAACAAGACGACGCCCGCGGCTCCCGCAGCGACGATCAACGTCTGTCCGGCGACCGCGGTCGTCAACTCGGTCGGCGTCCCCGTTGCCACCGGCGTCAACTTCGCCGAGGGGAAGCGACCCGCGATGTCTTTGCAAACCTGCTCCGCCCGCGACGTCTGGCGTGAACCGACACGAACCTCCGCCCCTTCCATGGCGAGCAAACGCGCGACCCGTTGCCCGACCGGCCCCGTCCCGCCGAGCACGAGCGCCTTCGTCCCCTTGAGAGTCAGATGCTTTCCCGCGACGCGCACGGCCGCAGCGGCTGTGGTGTTCGCTCCGTTGGAATCGAGCATCACCGAGACTTTGAGAAACGAGAGCATGCTCTTCGTCGCCTCGGCCAACATCTTCTCGCCCAACGCGACATCGCTGCCGCCAACGAAAATCGCGGTTCGCTTGAGATCGGACGGCTTGCGGGTAAAGATGGCCCCATGCACGAGGCCGCGAATTTGGTCGAGCTGGACGCCGCCGTAGCTGAAGAGTTCGTCCACGCCGGCATCGATCGCGACGACACGATCGAACACGCTCGGCTGGGCGTCGTTATCGAGTTGGATGAGGATCTTTTTCTTGTCCATGACGATACCCACGGACTTTGCGGATGCAACCTGGGCCCGACGACTCGTCCAGGCTAAATCTTCGGCGTGAGCCGGCGGGTTTATCCCGCCGGGACAAGCCCGGCGGCTCGCCTCAACCGAAAATTTCGACTGGTTGACGCGCTCGAGGCAGAAAGACGATTGATCGAATTACCAGTAGGGTTGGCTGAGCGGGAAGCGTAGGCCACCAAAGGTCCAAGTCCGGAATCCGACGTCCATCTTCGAAACGTGGGAAACCGTCAAACCTTTCGGTGGGCTTCGCCTGCTGGCTCAACCCACCCTACGGAATCCTGCCAAGTTACTTCGGCGAGAACGGGTGCTTTTCGCCCTTGCGAGCGGTCACTTCTTCGACCTTCGGTTCACCCTTCATGGCGCGAGCGATCGAGAGCTTGACGGCTTCGTAGTTGTACTGATAGATCAACGCGTCATCCTTGGCTTCCCAGTGGATGAAGACGCCGCAAACGATGACGAGGCTGTCGGCCAGGTGTTGGGGGATGATGCCGGCGGCGGTGCTGTCGGCGACGGCGCGGGCGACGGCGGCCTGAGCCGGGCCGAACATCTGCACGGCTTGCTTCGCGCCCTTGATCGTCACTTTCGTGATCATGACCGTGGCGGGCTTGCATAGCAGGTTCGGAGTGATAACGGCGAGAAGGTTGCTGTGGCCGTGCGATTGATTGGCCAGGGCGTTTGCGAAGGCGACGCCGACGGGGCCGTCCTTCGAACCGATGAGCAGATCAATATGGGCGATTTCGTTGCCTTCGCCGACCAATGCTTCGCCGATGTACATCGACATGGAAGAATTCTCCTGCATGAGGTTTTGGGGGAATATCCTTTGTGGTAAGGGTAGACTTTAGCAGCCTGCATGCGAAGTTCAACGGCTAATTTCCCTTTTCGCACGAGCCGGAAATGAGGGCGGGCTCGATGACTTTCACGCCCCGAATCCGCAACGTCGGCTCCCCGGCCAACCGACGATCCGCTAGATTAGTTGAAAACCAACTTCGAGGTTCCGACCATGCGAACGATGATCACCGGCGGCGCAGGCTTCGTAGGCTCTCACTTGTGCGAACGTTTCCTGGCCGAGGGACACACCGTCGTCGCCGTCGACAACCTCATCACCGGCGCCCTGGCGAACATCGCCCACCTCCGCTCCGAGCCCCGCTTCTCGTACATCCACCACGACATCTCCAAGCATCTGGAAATCGAAGGCCCGATCGACAACATCCTCCACTTCGCTTCCCCCGCCAGTCCGGTCGACTATCTCAATTTCCCGATCCAGACGCTCAAGGTCGGCTCTCTCGGCACGCACAATTCCCTGGGCGTCGCCAAGGCGAAGGGAAGTCGGTTTCTGCTCGCCAGCACCAGCGAAGTTTACGGCGACCCCATCGTCCACCCGCAAACCGAAGAATACTGGGGCAACGTCAATCCCATCGGCATTCGCGGCGTCTACGACGAAGCCAAACGCTTCGCCGAATCGATCACCCTCGCCTACCATCGCACCCACAAGCTCGACACGAAAATCGTCCGCATCTTCAACACCTATGGCGAACGCATGCGGCTCGACGATGGCCGCGTCGTGCCCAATCTGATGGGCCAAGCCCTGCGCGGCGAACCGATGACCGTCTACGGCGACGGCTCGCAAACGCGCAGTTTCTGCTACGTCGCCGATCTCGTCGACGGCATCTATCGTCTGCTCAATTCCAACTACCACCTCCCCGTCAACATCGGCAACCCGGACGAAGTCAGCATTCTCGATTTCGCCAAGGAGATCCAAGCGAGTTCCGGCACCAAAA
>JBAXFO010000248.1:0-6796 GCA_037139885.1 Planctomycetota bacterium | reverse complement strand
ACTGAGTCGCACGCGGTTCACATTCCATAATCCGAATACGGATTCGAGGGCGTCCGCGAGTTGATCTTGAACGCCTGGACCGCCTGCCAACAAACGAACGCCAAAGGGACGGTCACGATCAGGACGCGTAGAGTTCCTCGCACCCAGGGACGAATCGGCAGCAACCCGACAGGCCAACTCAGAAGCGGCGCCGCGAACAGGATGACGGCGTTTAGGGTCGTGAGCGATCCGAAGAATCGGCCCGCGATGAGCAAGGCAGCGAACAACACGACCGCCACGCCCACGCCGCCATTCGAACGAATCGGCCCGGAAAGCAGGAACGACGCGAGAACGACGGCCATCAAAGTCGCCCCGACGACGAGCGTCAGTTTTCCGCCAGTTTCATAGCCGGACAACATAATCGTCACGCCCCCGCCCAGGCACGCGACCGCCAAAGACATCGGCGCCCAGCGATCTTGCCCGCGCGTCAACGACCACCATGCTCCGGTCAGCGCCACGCCCAACACGCCGAGAATGGCCAGGGCCATCGCCAAGCTCCACTCATCCAAATAGGTGCTTCCACGGAGCACGATCGGCGCGACCGCCCCGGCCATGACGACGCGTCCCAGCCAGGCCCACGCACCGATGCTTAACAAAGCGATGACCATTTCCAGCAGAGTCGCCGTCGGGACGATCACCCAGAGAAGGCGATCTTGATCGACGATCGGCGGCCATTTGGGCCGAACGCCGAAGAGCCACGCTCCCACCCAAAAGCCGACGCCGATCCCCAGCGCCCATCCGAGGGCGGAGCGTCGGGCGCAGGGCGCTCGCCAGGGCCAGCCGAACAGCAGCACGATCAGGGCCGTCGTGCCGCCCGCAGCCGCCATGGCGGTCAAGATTTCGATGGGATCGGGCATTGGGACTTCCATCCAATTGAGGTTAGCCGCGGTTCGCCGCGGCTAACCGAGCACACGTTTACTTCTTGACGGCTTCGAAGCTGATCGAGATGAAGACTTCGTCGCCAATGGGGCCGACCATCTTTTCGAGGCCGAACTCGGAGCGCTTGATGCCGAGCTCGGTGACGAAGCCCGTACGGAACACACCCTTGGGGAATTCAGCAGTACGGCCTCCCTTGAGGGGGAACGTGATCGATTTGGTGACGCCGCGGAGGCTGAAGTCGCCGGTCACTTCGTAGCCGCCGTCGATCGCTTTGATGGCCGTGCTCTTGAAGGAGATCTGGGGGAATTGCTTAGTGTTAAAGAAATCCGGACCACGCAAGTGATCGTCGCGCTGCTTGTTGTTGGTGTCGAGGCTGTCGGACTTGATGTTAAGAGCGAAGGCGGAGTTCGCAGGATTCGCGGGATCGATGCGGAAGGCTCCGGCGAGATCGTTGAAACGGCCATAGGTCCAGCTCAGGCCGAGATGAGAAATTTTGAAATTGACGCCGGCATGTGTATCGTCGAGGGCGTAGTCCTCCGCTCGCGACGCTGCCGCGATAAGAGCCGAGCCTGCCAAAACCGCTCCGTAGACCAATAAACGCATGAGAAACTCCTTTACGAAAACAAGGGAAACGCGGACCATGAGCGTCATGACAACGCGGCCCCCGGCTGGCGGACCTTGGCCAGCAGCCGGTTGAGTTCGGCGAGTTCGCCGCGCGTAAGGTGTTTGAGTTGGCGTTTGTGCATCGCACGCACCGGTTCGTCGAGTCGGGCGAGCAGATCGAGCCCTGGGGGAGCGATGCGAACGAGCACGACGCGTCGATCGGTTGCAATTCGTTCGCGACGGGCCAGCCCAGCGGCTTCGAGACGATCGACGAGCCGTGTAATGTCGGGCATGGGCGTGACCATTTGCGGCGCGATCTCCTGGCAGGGGAGGCCCGTGTCGCGATGGCCTCGCAAAATTCGTAGGACGTTGTACTGGGGTTCGGAGATGCCGTGTTCGGCGAAGAGAACTCGAAAGTCGCGGCACAGGACCTCCGCGGAGCGCACGAGATTGAGGAGCGCCTCTTCCTCGGCGCAGTCGAACGGCTTGGTTTTACGCAATTCGCGTTGCAGGGGAGACGGTTCCATGTCACTCCGCTCTTCGCCCGAGAGCCTTGCCTTGGCTCATCGTGACCGGGGAATTTATACGTTATAACGAATACTGTGTCAACAGGGATCGGCGATTAATCGCACAGCCAGCGCAGCAGAGTTTCGCAGCCGTAACCGCCATGACGAGCCCGGACGGGCAGCAATAACGCACAGGCGACGGTGAATGCGGCCGCCAGCGCCAGAGCCGTCGGCGTGCTGACGGCTTGTCGCCAATACTCCGTGGGATCGTCGTGCTGCGGTTTGGCCCGTCGGATTCTTAGGATCGAGACTCGGTCCGCTTTAAAAGACGCGTCGCCAACGTGGGGAGAATCGCGAATGGTGTTTGCCGGCAAGCCGTCGCGGTGAGTATCATGAGGACATTGCTCTTCCCCAAGAGGTGCGTCATGAAGCAGAAACTCCTGGAAGTCAGCGCGGCCGATGGCCGAGTTCGCGAAATTCCCCTCACGGGGGACGAATTCTTGATTGGCCGGGGCGACGATTGCGATCTCTGCGTTCACGACCCGCAGATGAGCCGGCATCATTGCCTCATCCGCGCCCGCGGCAACGAGACGTTCGCCTCCGACCTCGGTTCTAGCAACGGCACCTATATCAACGGCCATCGCCTCCTCAGCCAGGTGAAACTCAACACGGGCGACGAACTCATTCTCGGCGGCTGCCGGTATGTCGTCGATCTTGGCGATAATCCCGACTTTCATCTCCCGGATTGCGTCAGCGCCGATCAGCAGGCGACAACGCGGATGCTCAAGGACGTGCATAAAGGGATGGCGAACGAGTGATTCGTTCGCCCCGACCGCCGTTTCGGCGATTCCGTTCGCGATTGTCGAAGGGCTCATCAACATTACGCTGTCGCGGACGAATCATTCCCCAGATAGGACGACTCTCGTTCTTGCCGATCCCCTCGAATGGAGATGACGCATGAGCACGGTCCCAATTGCGAAACGCCACGCCCTCGGTTTGCCGGCCGGGTCGATCCGGGCCACGCATATTCTCGGCATCGTCGCGCTCATATGCGGCATTCTTTTAGTGCCGACGTCGCGCGACGCCCATGTGCCGCCGTATCTGATTTACCTCCTCTTTCTCGGTCTGGGCCATTTCTTCGCCGCTCACGGCAACGACATCGCGCCGCGCAACAGCAACGGCAACTCGCCCTTGTATCTGCCAGCGGGGACGATTCGCTTCTTGGTCATCGCCTTGTTGGGAGGAACGATCGGATGGCGGGCGTACGTCGATCCGGCGGCGTTGTCGCGCAGCTTTCAAGAATCGGTCGATGAAATGAAGGGGCAACCCGAGGTGCTCCTCGCCATTCTCGGGGCGTTTATTTTGGGCGTCATCGTGCGGGCGATCGCCGGCCGCGACGCGCCGCCGCAATACTGGCAGGACTTCGAAGCCTGGCTGTCGCTGGTGTCGCTGATGGGTTTATTTATCGCCGCGATCGTGCATCTGGTGATCGGCGTCAGCGTCACGGAGAAATTGACGCTGCCGGTCGGCGAAGGCTTTCTGGGAGCGGGGATCGCGTTCTATTTCGGCGCCCGATCGTGACGGCGTCATTCCTGGGGCGCGAAGCTGCGGTTGTTGACGCGGAGTGCGACGTGTTGGAGCTCGCTTTCCCAGTGGGCGAGGAGCTGCCGCCACTGATCGCGCGAATAGGGATTCGGCCCGCTTAAGAAAACTTCCTCATCGCGAGTGCGCGGAATCTTGTCGAGGTCGCGCAGGGCGGTCTGCACGGCTTCGACGACGATCTCTTTGTAGCGGGCCCGTTCGGGCTGTAGCGCCATTTGCTGCCAGCAGAAGTGAATCATGCGGGCGGCATGGAGGCTTTCGGGCTGGCCGGCGTAGAGAAGCTGAAATTGCCGGAAGTACGTGAGGGCTTCCGGATAGTTCCCCATATCGATTTTGACGACGCCGACATTATGCAGCGAGTTCCGCCACAGGAGGATTTCCTCCATGGGGAGTTGCTCGTCTTTCGGCAGTTGCTTGCGCGAATGGTAGCGAACTTCGAGATCGCGGGCGATGCCCTGGTAGGCGTCGTGCGCTTCCTGGAGAGACTCCTGCCGTTTCTGCCACATCGCCTCGGCGAGCGGCCGACGCTCTGGCGCGACGCCGAGCAACTCGGGAACGGAAATCTGGCGAGCGCGATCGCGAGCATGATCGGCGAGCTTTTCGCGAGCCTTCCAGACCTGAGCGTTGGCGGGGAATTCGCGGATGGCTTCGCGGTAGCGCACGGCTCCCTCCTCGGGTTCGCCCAGATCGAAAAGAATCTTGCCCAGCGCGTACATCGATTGTTCGAGAATCGCACGGTCGAGATCGGGACCATTGCGAGTGATGATCTGTACGAGGATTTCGCGCGCATTGTCGAGCTTGCGGGCGTCGATCTCGGCCTGGGCGAGTTTCGAAAGCGCCCGATAAACGAACGGCGGCTTGTTGAGCTCGATGCATTTGAGATAGTGCTCGCGGGCTTTGAGACGTTGCGCTTGCGCCTGATAGGCTTCCGCGAGGGCGAAATGCCCCTGAGCAAGACGGTCGTCGGCGCGCGTCAGGGCGACGAATTTTTCGAGGACCATGGCGGCGTTCGTAAAGTCGCGGGCGGCGACATAACACGTGGCGCTCTGCCAATAGAGTTCGATCTTCGCGGCCGCTTCACGGCTCAGCGTCGCCTGTTTGAAAAGATCGCCGGCGTCTTGATAACGGGCGCGGGCTTCGCTGGCGTGTTTGTCGCTCTCGGCGGGCGTCGTTTCCGAAAGACGCGTCAAGGCGTCGGCCCAACGCATCGTCACGCGGGCGATCTTCTCTTCCGCCGTCCCCTGCGATGCGACGCGGGCGAGCAGATTCGCGAGCGTTTGCGCCCGGGCGAAATCCCCTTGGGCGACGAGCCGATCGCATGCCTGATCGAAAAGCTCAAGACCCGCGGCGACGTCGATATAGCGATTTTTGTAATCGCTGCTCACACGCACCGCGGCCACGGCGGCGGCCCAGTGCATCAAGGCGCGTTCGGGTTCATAGCGATTGCCCGTGACGAGGCGATGGCCCAGACGAATGTTCGCCGCCTGAGCTTCCTCGCCCCCCAGTACGGAAGCTTGTTTCCACAGCGAAATCACCATCTCGTCGTCGACATTTTCGGCGTGCGTATGCGCCAGACCGCGAGCGTAAAGGACGCGCCCTTTGCCGCCGGGCACATGCTCGGCGAGGTCCGGAACTTGAAGCTGCGTCCAGAAGCCGATGGCGGCGTTCCACAAGCCTTCGTGTTCGGAACAGTGAGCTTGCAACAAGCGGACGCGAGCCAAAAGCGGCGCGGAGATTTTGGCGTCGATCTGCTCGAGCTCGCGCAAAGCTTCGTTGTGGCGTTCGAGCCGTTGCAGAATGTCGGCATGAAGATATCGAGCCTGACCCAGCGCCTCGGCGTCCCAATCGTTGACGTATTCGCGATGCCGTTCACTGGCGGCCAGGGCGGCCCCCAGATTCGGCGGCGACATTTGCAAGTAGGCTTCGATGAGAAACGCGAACCCCTTGACCGGATTTTCCGCGCCGAGATCGAGTCCTTGGCGAATCAGGTTGAGAGCTTGAGCGCGATGTTGGCCTTGTTCGTATTGCGTCATGCCCAGGCGATAGAGCAGCGACGGCAGATCGTCGTCGGCCACCGTGAGCATCAAGGCACGCGACAAATGTTTGATGGCCTGGCCGGCCCATTCGGGCGTTTTGGGGTCGAGCTGGGCGCGCTGGTAAAAGTACGAGCCGACGAGGTATTCGCATTCGGATTCGTAGCGAGGAAACTCGCCCGCCTGGGCGAGCAGGGGCGCGACGAACGTGGCGGCGTCGGGCAAATCGTGCTGTCCGGCGAGCGCCTGGCGAAGATGACGAAGCTCGCGAGCGAAATCGCGGGCCGGGCTCGTGCGTAACGGGGCCGTCGCCGCCACGAGCCCCAGGCTCAAGAGGCCGAGCAAGAAGACGGGCGTCTGCCAAAGGCGACCCCACCCTCGCGGCCGACGTGTCGACCGTGCGTCAAACTGGGCCATCCCGGTTGACATGAAAAACCCCGGAGCGAGCGCCGCATCCCCCGATGCGGTCGCGTCTGGGCTCATGCCATGGATCGGGACGTTCGTCAAGGGCATCTGTGCGACGGGTTCGAGCCGAACGGTACACGCCGTTTCGCTTCCGGCTTCTCCGAATTGCCTCGCTCCCCATGCCGGGTTACAATTTCCCTCGACCCCTTTCCCATCTCCCGGAGTTGAACATGCGAAGGTTTTGCTTGTCTCTTGGTATGATTGCGATTCTCGGCCTGCCTGCGTTCGGGCAAGAGCCCTATGGCCCCATTGCCGATGTCAAGCTCGCCAAACCCGAGGACGGCAAAGATCAGCCGACCACGCCGCCGCCTGCAGGGGCGATCGTCTTGTTCGACGGCAAGAATCTGGACGAATGGACAAAGGGGGACAAAAAGTCGCCCGCGGGTTTCAAACTCGTCGATGGCGGGGCCATGCAAGTCGCCGGCGGCAATGTGTTCTCCAAGAAATCCTTTGGCGACAATTTTAAACTCCACGTCGAATTCCGCGTGCCGTACATGCCCAAGGCGACAGGCCAGGGCCGCGGCAATAGCGGCATTTACCTGCAAGGCCGCTACGAAGTGCAAGTGCTCGACAGCTACGACAACAAGACCTACGCAGACGGCCAAGCCGCCGCGATCTACGGCCAGACTCCGCCGATGGTGAACGCCTGCCGCAAGCCCGGCGAGTGGC
>JBAXFO010000247.1:0-6800 GCA_037139885.1 Planctomycetota bacterium | reverse complement strand
CGTGCCAGGCGGATGATTTTCGCCGGCAAATGCGTGGCGAGGACGGCTTCAACCTCGAAGGTTTCGCCGCCCTCCCCGTTCAGGAAAACGGCCGGCTCATGCCCATCGACACCTTCGCCCGCACCAAGCTCTTCCTCGTCAGCCATCGCCAGGCCGTGAAGATGGAAGTCCTCACCGAGCAAGAACGGATCGTCACCGACAAATGGCGGCAAGACGGCAAAGCCGAGCTCAGCAAGAAAGAGTTGGAGATTCTCAAGGATCTCAAAGACAAGCGCGCGGCAGGCACGATTCCCGCCCGCGCCGTCTCGGCGACGGAATGGGCCCTGTTAGGGCTTTCGCAGCTCCTCACCCCCGCGAGCCCGTTCAACGACATCCGCATGTTCCGCATCGACAACGACGAACTGCTTCAGTTCCTCGAACTCAAGCCCAGCGCCCAGTTCGGCCTCTATTTCAAGCTCGATGACTTCGTCTCGCACGACAACCCGAAGTTTCTCGATCAGGTCAAGCAGATCCGCGACGCCAACGGCCCCCAGAAAGACGACCTGCTCGAGAACAAGATTTTCGAGCTTTACCAGAAGGCGACGGTGGTGCCGCAATTTCGCGAGTTGAAGGTGCCGTTCATGGTGCCGCCGCCGGTGAAGAAAGACATGGACGTCGCCGAGGAAAAATGGCTCAGCCTGCCGAGCGCCTTGCAGCTTCAGAAGAACAACGAGCCGGCTAACGCTCTCCTGGGCGTTTTGACCGCCTTCGCCAGCGGCAATGCGACCGAGTTCAACAAAGAACTCGATCGCTACACGAGCCGCCTCACCGCACAACACCCGGAGATCCTCAAGAAGACGCAGATGGAAGTCTTCTTCAATCGCTTCGCCCCGTATTATCAATGCTCCGTCCTCTTCGTCGGGGTGCTGTTGCTGGCCGTGCTGTCGTGGATCGGCTGGTCGAAGCCGCTGCGGAACGCCGCCTGGAGCCTCGGCCTGCTCACGATGGTGGTCTACACCTGGGCGCTCGTCCTGCGCATCATCATCAGCGGCTATGCTCCGGTAACGAACCTCTATTCGTCGGCCATCTTCATCGGTTGGGGGTGTGCCTTGCTCTGTTTGATGTTGGAGCTTGTCCTGCGCAACGGCATCGGCAGCGCCGTCGCCGCTGTCACGGGGGGCATGGCGCTCATCGTCGCGCACAACCTTCTCGACGGCGATTCCATGGGCAAGATCGTGGCCGTGCTCGAATCGAACTTTTGGCTGTCGACGCACGTCATCTGCATCACCTTCGGCTACACTGCAACTTTCGTGGCGGGCTTCCTCGGCATCGTTTACGTCTTCGCCGGCCGCTTCACCGATGGCCTCCGCGGCGAAAATGGCCGCATGCTCAGCAAGGTCATTTACGGCGTCGTCTGCTTCGCCATGTTCTTGAGCTTTGTGGGCACGGTCTTGGGGGGCATTTGGGCCGATCAATCGTGGGGCCGGTTCTGGGGCTGGGATCCGAAAGAGAACGGCGCCTTGCTCATCGTCATCTGGAACGCAATCATTCTGCACGCTCGCTGGGCCGGCATGGTGAAACCCCGCGGCGTCGCCCTGCTCGCCATCGGCGGCAACATCGTCACCGCCTGGTCGTGGTTCGGCACCAATTTCCTCGGCGTCGGCCTGCATTCGTACGGCTTCATGAAGGGCGCCATGATCTGGCTCGGCGTCTTCGTCGCGACGCAAATCGCGATCATCCTAATCGGATTAGTCACCACGACATCGTGGCGCAGCTTCCGGCCCGAAACCCGGGTTTGATGCCCTGTTTTCGTGCCGTGGGAGGGCGAAATCGTGTTACGATTGGGGATGTGAGGGTGCGCTTTTTGCGGGCGAAAATCGCTTGCCGAAGCGAGGCGCCGGCCGTCACTCACCGAGGAAAACGGACCGGAAACACCGGAATACATCCAGCTGAGCGATGCCCCACAACCGCGCGAATCGGTTACCGAAAAAATTTACAGCGCTTTCGAGAAATTCTTCGTTCGCGGCTCTCCGCAGGAGAGCGCTGCCGTAACGCCATGAAATCGCGTTATCCCGCGGCTTTGACGCAACGGCGTTATGGTGAGGTTCGTCGTCCACATCCCGCGTTTGTGCGTGCGTCATGGCGACGCTCTCCTGCGGAGAGCCGCGAACGGGAAATCCTTGCGTTCCATAGGGGAACGCACATTGCACTTTTCAGCCCCTCTCCATGGGTTAGAATGAGTTGGGAATCCTTTTCTTCCCGGGAGGCGACATGGCGATTTCGCTGACCTGCGTTTGCGGGGCGATTTTAGAAATCGACGATACGTTCCGCGGGCAGAAAATCCCGTGCCCCGATTGCAACCGCCTCCTCGACACCACCCCTCCGGTTCCGCCGCCCACTCAAACCAGCGGCTGGGCGCTCGCGAGTTTGATGCTCAGCCTCGGCGGCATGCTGACATTGATCGGCCCCATCGCCGGCTTCGTTTGCGGCATCGTCGGTCTCCGGCACATCCACCGCGATCCAAAACTCGGCGGCGCCAAGATCGCCAAGGCCGGCGTCGTTTGCGGCGGCATCTTCACGCTCCTGAGCGTCTGGGCTCTCTTCGGCTCCGAGTTCTTCAATCTCGACGGCTACTTGCGGCTCTATGTCGGCGCCGGCGATTTGAAGTTTTCGCCGGACTTGACCGTCACCGGGCCCAAACTTCCCGGCGATGTCTGGATCAAGTTGACGCGGCCGAGCCGGGCCTGGGGCATCCGTCAAGATCCGCAGACCGACACGGCCGAGGAACTCGTGCTGGTCAATCTCTGGGAAGACGCCCACATGCTGATCTCCAGCATTCGCCCCGAGGAACAAGACAAGGCCGAGGACTGTCGCCGCGAAGCGATCATGGCGTTTCTGAAAACGAACCTGGCGAAATCGCTGGCGAAGTCGTCGGAGCCGTTGGCGTATCCATTGCCGCAACAAATCCGGGTGCTCACGGAAGACGACCGCAATCCCAAGCAGCAAGACTTCATCGTCGCTTTCGCGTGGGGAGCCATGCCGCGCGTGTTTCTGTTTCATGTGTTTCCCGACCGCTCACGCATGAACGTCGCCGTCGGCGGGGCTCGCGCCAGCCGCTTCGACCGCCTCGAAGAACCGATCCGCAAGGCTCTGGACGCGTGCCGTCTGGAAGATGTCAAGTAAACCGCTCAACGAAGGTTTCGCCATGCTTTGGTTCGCCTGCAAGAAATGCGGCAAAGTGATCGGCCGGCCCGATTCGTCGGCGGGAGCGCTCGTCTTCTGCGATTGCGGCCATGGCTCGCGCGTCCCCTGGGAAAGCACGGCCGCCGCCCCCAAAGTCGAACCACAAGCGCCCGCCCAAGCGCTCGATCCGATCCGCTTCGATCCCGTTCGCGAACCGGCGCCCGCTCCCAGCAAGGAGCGCCGGCCGCGCAACGCTCCCATCGACGCCAACTCCTGTTTCAATCACACCAGCATCGACAAGGCCGGCGTGTGTACGGCTTGCGGCCTCAGCTTTTGCGCTCGCTGCCTGACCACGTTCCAGAATCAAGCGCTCTGCACGGCCTGCAAAAACTACCAAACGCGGATTCTGCAACGCCGGCCCGAATCGTCGAAGCTCGCTCTGGTCAGCTTCCTGCTCGCTCTCGCCGCCGGACCGATCATGATCACGCTCGTGGCGATGACCCGGTCGCGTTCGTCGACGAACTTTCTGCTCCTGGCGTTGCTGCCGCCCCTCTTCGCGCTGACGGCGGGCGTGATGGCGATGCGCTGGATCAACCGCGATTCACGCCGCGCCGGGCAGCATTTGGCCGTCAGCGGCATCAGTCTGGCAGCGGTCGTCGGCGTCATGACGACGCTGATGCTTCTCTATGGCCAAAAGTTTTGGGCATAATCCTTAGCCGCCGATCGTTGCGAAAGGTTTGAGGTCGTGCATGGTCGAGTGTCGTCATTGTCGGTCGGTTTTCGAAACGGAACCCGAGATCATCGGCGCCCGCTGTCCCGACTGCAAATTGCCGCTCTTCGAGCGCTCCGATCGCCCCAAACGCGAGATCGAATCGGGGACGTGCGCCTATCATCCCGGTTCCCCGGGCGTGCAAACGTGCCCTCGTTGTTCGAACCGGATCTGCGCCAACTGCCGAACGCGCTGGCATGACGACAACATCTGCCCGCGCTGCGTCGAAGCGTCGATCGCCTCCCGCGAGCCGCACCCTCGCGAAGTCAAAGGCCGGCAGATGCAAGCGATTCGCGGCTTCGTCCTTGCCCTGTCCGGCGGCTTTCTCTTCCTTCTGGGGATGTGGATTCTCTACGCTTCACGCAACGATCCCAGCACCGGCGCCTCGGCGTGGAGCGTATTGCTCATCCTCCTGGGCGGCATTCCGTGCATCGTCGCCCTGGGGCAAGGGGCGGCCGTCATTTTGAAGCGAGGCCCCTTGCTCCGCCTCGCGACATCCGCCGTCGCCATCGCCAGCGCCCAGGTCGGCCTGACGGTCGGGCTCCTGTTCATCAATTTTTGGCGCAACTGATCCCGCCCGCCCCTTCATTGGCGCCCGCGTCTCGCTACAATTGCCTGCATCATGGAAGCACGCATTATCACCATCGTCGGCGTGGGACTCATCGGCGGTTCCATCGGCCTTGCCGCCAAAAAACGGGGCCTCACATCCTCCGTCCGCGGCCTGGGCCGAAGCCGGGAGAATCTGCAGCTTGCGAAATCGGTCGGCGCCATCGACGAGATCCATCTCGAGCCCGCCGCCGCGCTGAAGCATGCCGATCTCGTCATCTTGTGCACTCCCGTCGATCAGATCGCCGAACAAGTCCTCCGCTTCGCCCCGCTCTGCCAACACGGGACGCTTTTCACCGACGCCGGCAGCACCAAGGGGCACATCGTCGATCTGATCGAAGGCCGGCTTCCCGAGGGGATCGACTTCGTCGGCAGCCATCCGCTCGCCGGTTCCGAGAAAAAGGGGGCTTCGTTTGCGGATGCCGAGTTGTTTCAAAATCGCTGCGTCGTCGTGACGCCGACGGCGCACACCAAGAAACCGGCCCTGCAAACCATCATCGATTTTTGGACCGCTCTGGGCGCTCGCGTCCGCTCCATGCCGCCGCACGAGCACGATCAAGCTCTCGCCATCACCAGCCACTTGCCGCACCTGCTCGCCGCGGCCCTCGCAGGGATTTTGCCCGATTCGCTCCATTCGCTGACCGCCACCGGCTTCCGCGACACGACTCGCATCGCCGCCGGCGACTCCGAACTCTGGACCGCAATCTTCACCCACAACCGCGAAGCTCTGTTGCACGCATACGACCTCGTCGAGGCCCGCATGAACGAGTTTCGCCGGGCGTTGCAAGAGAAGGACGCCGCCGCCATTGACCGGTTGCTGGTGCAGGCGAAGAAGAATCGCGACGCGCTCAATGGGTGATTTTCGTAGGGTGGGTTGAGCCGGAGGCGAAGCCCACCATCCCACGCGGAGGCGTGTCTTTGGCTTTCCGTCGGTTCGTGGATGAACTAAGACCATCATGAAACGGGCGCTATCCGCGAGCATTACGGGCAAGTTAATAAACTTGCCCCCACGGATTGAGCCGCTGTCCGATGACGATGTGGGATCTTGGTTTCGCGCGGGATGGTGGGCTTCGCCTCCGGCTCAACCCACCCTACAAAGACAACTCCGAAGCTACTGAAGGATCTGCCGACATGCTCTGGGAAATCGAAATTCTCCCGAACCACTCCGATCCCGAAACGCACCGCGTGAATCAGGAGGTCGGCCTGCTCACGCATCGCTCGGACGCACATCCCGTCTCCCTTGCCTCGCGCGGTTTTCTCGTCGAAGGCGAGCTCACGAAGGACGACGCCGAACGATTGGCTCACGACCTGCTCGTCGACGCCCTCGTCGAAACCGGCCGCGTCGGTTCGCTCAACGATTTCACATCGCATCAAGACCTCGCCGCGTTCGCCACGGTTTTGTTGCGGCCCGGCGTGATGGATCCGGTCGCTCAAAGCGTCGAAGGGGCGGCCCGCGATCTCGGCATCAAACTCGCCTCCGTCCGCACATTTCGCCGCTACTACGCCAAAGATCCTATCCCCGAGGCGACGCGTTCGCTCCTGTTTCGCCGCGTTCTGGGCAACGAGGCCATCGAACAAGTCGTCGGCGGGCCGCTGGCGGTCGAGCATCTCACGCTCGGTTCCGAATATCGCTTTCAAAAGATCACCGTCCCCATCCGCACGCTCGACGACGCCGGTCTTGCGAAGCTGAGCAAAACCGGGCAACTGTCGCTCAACCTCGCCGAAATGCGTTCCATTCAGAAACATTTTCAAGACAAGGGCCGCGACCCGTCGGACATCGAACTCGAATCGATCGCGCAAACGTGGTCCGAACATTGCTCGCACAAAACGCTCAAGGGCAAGATCGATTTCACGATGACCGACGCCGCGGGAGCGACGACGACGCAGCGCATCGGCAATCTCCTCAAAGAGACCATCTTCGGCGCCACCCAGGAACTCCGTAAGCAGTTCGGCAAGGACGACTGGTGCGTCAGCGTCTTCGAAGACAATGCCGGCGTGGTCACGTTCGACGACCAATTCAACGTCTGCTTCAAAGTCGAAACGCACAACCACCCCTCGGCCATCGAACCCTACGGCGGCGCCAACACCGGCCTCGGCGGCGTCATCCGCGACCCCCTCGGCACCGGCATGGGCGCCAAGCCGATCTGCAATTCCGATGTTTTCTGTTTCGCCTCGCCCGAGACGCCGCCGGAAGACCTGCCGCCGGGCACGCTGCATCCCAAGAAGGTGATGCAAGGCGCCGTCGCCGGCGTGGTCGAGTCGG
>JBAXFO010000246.1:0-6801 GCA_037139885.1 Planctomycetota bacterium | reverse complement strand
GCCATGAATTCGGCGGCGATGCGCACGGCGTTCACCATGGCGTCTTTGGCCATGCCGGGATGGATGTTGACGCCGGTGACGGTGACGGTGGCCAGGTCGGCGGAAAAGGTTTCGACGTCGATCTCGCTCGTGCCGCCGCCATCGAGCGTATAGCCGACGACAGCGCCCAGGCGTTGCACATCGACGTGATCGACGCCGCGGCCGATCTCTTCGTCGCAAGTGAAACAGATGCGGATCGGGCCATGAGGAATGGTCGGATGAGCGCAGAGGTAGGCCGCCAGTTCCATGATGACGGCGACGCCCGCCTTATCGTCGGCGCCGAGAAGGGTTGTGCCATCGGTCGTGATCAAGGTTTTGCCGATGAGTTGGGCGAGTATGGGCGAGTCGGCGACGCGAATCGTTTTCGTCGGATCGCCCGGCAGAACGATGTCTTTGCCGTTGTAGTCGGGATGGACGATGGGCTTGACGTTCTTTCCCGTCGTTTCCGGAGACGTATCGAGATGGGCGACCAGGGCGATGGTCGGCGCGACGTGATCCACGTTACCGGGCAATGTGGCCCAGACGATGCCGTGCTCGTCGTGCTCGGCATCGGCGATCCCCAAAGCGCGAAGTTCTTCGAGCAGAAGTTTTCCGAGTTCGAGTTGTCCGGGCGAGCTGGGGGACGTCGTCGATTTCTCATTGGCCTCGGTGTCGATGCGAACGTAGCGCAAGAAGCGTTCGAGAAGAGTCTGCATGGTCTGCCTCGCGTATGCCACCGGGATGAGACCGATCGACGCCGAGCGTCAGTTGACTTTCGGGCGTTTGCGTGCGGGTCTGGGCCGAGCCGGCTGCGGCGCGAGCACGGGGCTCGAATGGGGGATGTCGGCGGCGGCGCGCTTCTGGGCCGATTGCTGGGCCAGCTCCAAAAAGCGTTCTTGGCTGCGAACGGCCGGTTGACTGGGGTCGCGCACGACGCGCCGATAGCTGCCGTCGGGCATCAGTTCGCGGGCTTTGGTGTTGTCGGCCAGGGCCATCGCGAGAATCTCGTTGACGATGCGATCTTTCAGTTCGACGTTTTCGATCGGGAAAACGACTTCGACGCGGCGGCTGAGGTTGCGGTCCATCCAGTCGGCCGAGCCGATGTAGACTTGCGGATCGCCGTTGTTGTGGAAGTAGAAGATTCGGCTATGTTCGAGAAAGCGGTCGATGATCGACACGACGCGGATGTTGTCGCTGACGCCGGGGATTTTGGGCCGCAGCGCACAGATGCCCCGGCAGATCAAATCGATCTTCACGCCCGCCTGGCTGGCGCGGAACAGAGCCTGAACGACCACCGGTTCGAGAAGGCCGTTGATTTTGACGATGATCTTGCCGACGCCCCCCTTCTTTTGGTTGTCGGCCTCCTGCTGAATCTTTTCGAGAAAGAACGACTGCATGCGGCTGGGAGCGACGATGATCTTGCGCCATTGCGGCAATTCGCTGTAGCCGGTGAGGTAGTTGAACAACGCCGAGACATCGTCGCAAAAATCGGGATTGCAGGTAAAAAGACCGATATCGGTGTAAAGCCGAGCCGTCTGCGGATTGTAATTGCCCGTCGAAAGATGGCAGTAGCGACGAATGCCGTCATCCTCGCGGCGGACGACGAGCGACGCTTTGCAGTGCGTTTTGAGGCCGATGAAGCCGAAGACGACATGGACGCCCGACTTTTCGAGTTCGCGGGCCCAGATGATGTTGCGTTCCTCGTCCATGCGGGCTTTCAATTCGATGACGGCGGTCACCTGTTTGCCGTTGTCGGCGGCGGCGGCCAGGGCACGCACGATCGGCGAATCGCTGCTGGTGCGGTACAGCGTCTGCTTGATGGCGAGCACGCGTTCGTCGCGGGCCGCGGTCTCGATGAAATCGACCACCGGAGCGAACGACTCGTACGGATGATGCATCATGACGTCGCGAGCGCGAATGGTCGCGAACAGAGTGGCCGGTTGCGTGAAGTCGACCACCGTTTGCGGCACGAACTGAGCGTCGCGCAAATGCGTGAAGCCCGGCAGGCCGTGGATTTGAAACAGACCGGTGAGATCGATCAAATCGGGAATCGGAAACACATCGAGTTGATCGATATCGAGCGCCTGGATCAAGAACTGCGTGACCGCGGGCATGGCTCCGACTTCGATTTCCAAACGCGTCGCAAAACCGCGGCGGCGTTTGCGGACTTCTTCCTCGATGGTCTTCATCAAGTCTTCGACTTCGTCGTCTTCGATTTCATATTCGCTGTTGCGCGTCACGCGAAACACGGCGGAATGTTCGATGCGCATCCCTGGGAAAAGCTCGGGGAGCTGCAAGCGAATCACCGATTCGAGCGGCACGAACGAACTCCCCTTTTCTCCCGGCACCGCCACAAACCGCGGCAACACCGACGGCGCCTGCACGACCGCGAACAACTGCTCGCCCCCCTTGGGCCGTTGCAAGAGAACGCACAAGTTCAGCGACTTGTTCAAAAGATGCGGGAACGGATGCCCCGGATCGATCGCCAGCGGCGTCAAAACGGGAAAGATCTCACGACGAAACACTTCGCCCAGATGCTTCTTTTGTTCCTCAGAAAGATCCTTATGCGTACGCAAGAACACGCCCTCTTTCTCGAGAGCGGGCAGAAGTTGCTCGCGGAGGCAAGCATAAGCCTGCGTCAACATTCCGCGCACGACCTGACTAATGCGGTCGAGTTGCTCGGACGGCGGCATGCGATCGGCTCCGGAGCCGACGACGATGCCGAGGTGCTTCTTGCGGTGCAGGCCGCCGACTCGCACCATGAAGAATTCATCGAGATTGCTGGCGAAGATCGCCAGGAACTTGATGCGTTCCATGAGCGGCACGCTCGCATCGAGCGCTTCTTCGAGCACCCGGCGATTGAACTCGAGCCAGGTGAGTTCGCGGTTGATGTAAAGGGCCGGGTCCTCCAGATTCTGGACGACGGGCGGATCTTTCTTCACGGGCAGCGTAGATGATGTTTCAATCATGCTCTTATCTTATCGTCGGCGCCGAAATTGGAACTCCCAAGCGCTGAAATGAGGCGCTCCGAATCCCAGGGCCTGGATCCTCTGTTCGTTTGCGGGTGGACCGATACCCTTTCCGTTAGAGGCGCGTACCGCGCCTTGTCCTTTCAACCGGTGCGGTGAACGCATGGCCAATGAAGCCTTTCAACCCGGAGCGCCCGAGCCGACGCCGGCCCACCCTCCCTCGGAGACGGCGATCCGTCCGGGTTCGCCCGGCCGGCCGAGCGATGTCGTGCTCTCCTCACGGCAACCCCCCAAGAAGACGGTCGAGAAGCCGCCCGAAATCAAAGATCCCTGGCGCGAGATCGTCGAGACGGTCGTCTTCGTCGTGGTGCTCGTTTTTATGTTGAAAACGTTCCTCGCCGAGGCGTTCGTCATCCCGACCGGTTCGATGGCGACAACGTTGCTCGGGTATCATAAAGACGTCGTTTGTCAGCAGTGCGGGTTTCCCTATCGCGTCAACGCCAGCTCCGAAGCGGAGCCGCAAGACCCGTTCAACCAGGGCGTCGTCCAGACCTCCCGCTGCGACAATTGCTATTTCCAGAACACCATCAACGGCCCCTTCGCGGGAGGCAGATAATGCTCAAGCGTTCGCTCGGCCTCGTGCTGCTCGGCCTGTTGGGGCTGGCCGGTTGCAACAATAACGGCATCAACAGCGGCGATCGTGTCTTGGTGGCCAAGTGCCTTTACGAAACGCGCATCAAGGCCCCGGCCCGGTTCGATGTCGTCGTGTTCAAATATCCCGCGGGGCCGATGAAGTCGAACGTGCCGACCAATTACATCAAACGGCTCATGGGCCTGCCCGGCGAAATGCTCGCGATTTTCTTCGGCCAAATCTTTCGCATGACGCCGCCGGTCGATGAGATTCCGGGACTGCCGAAGGTCGAAAATCCGCTCGATCTGTGGCGCGATCGCAATCAACCGTCGGGGCCGGCGTTCCAAAACAAAATCAACGAATGGTTCGACAACCGCAAATTCGAAATTGTCCGCAAGCCTCCGGAAGTGATGATGGCGATGCGCCGCATCGTCAATGACAACAACTACCAGGCGGCCGACTTGAAAAACTTCCCCGCCCGCTGGCAGCCTCGCGCCGGCAGCGGTTGGACGATGGCCGAGAATCGCAAAACCTTCTCGTTCAAACCCGGCGACAGCAAAGACATCGACTGGCTGACGTATCAACATCGTATTCGCCCCGAAGGCGTGCTCAACGGCGCTTCCGTTCTCAAGCCGCAACTCATCACCGATGCGATGGGCTACAACGATTTCAACCTGCACGACGCGGGCCGGCGTGCGTCGCTGTCGGTGAACTGGGTCGGCGATCTGATGTTGGAAGCGACGGTCAATGTCACGCAACCCACCGGCGAATTCTTCATGGAGCTCAACAAGGGCTCGAATCGCTTTCAGGCCCGCTGGGATCTCGCCTCCGGCCAATGCACGCTCATCCGCATCGATCGCGAAGGCATGAAACAAGAACTCGGCAGCGCCCCGACCCCCCTGCGTGGCGTCGGCAAGCACACCGTCCGTTTCGCCAATTTCGACGCCCGGCTCACCGTTTGGGTCAATCGCGATCTCCCCTTCGGCGACGGCATCGCTTACGATCCACCCGAGTTCTCCCCCGCCGAGCGCGGCCCCACACGCAACGATCTCGATCGCCCCGCCAGCCTCGGAGCCCTGGGGGCCAGCCTGGAAGTCAGCGATCTGCGGCTCTGGCGCGATACGTATTACACCATGAACGTGAGCCATGCGGATGTGTCGCTGACTCCGGAAGTCTTGGCGAACCCCGATGAATGGGAACCGTTCCGGAAACTCACGCCGGCTGCGTCGTACATTTACCCCGATCATTACTTATGTCTGGGCGACAACAGCACGCATAGCTCGGACAGCCGGCAATGGGGGCTGGTCCCCGATCGTCTGTTGCTGGGCCGGGCGTTGATGGTTTATTATCCCCTGAACCGGGCGGGATTGATTCGGTAGCCCGCTCTCACGGCGAGAGTCTTCATGACTGGCGAAATCACCATTCGCGTTCGTTACGCCGAGACGGATCGCATGGGCCTTTTACATCATGCGAACTATCTGGTCTATTTCGAAGAAGGCCGCACCGCCCTGCTGCGCGATCAAGGGCTCTCCTATCGCGACATGGAAGATAAGGGCTATCTGCTGGTCCTCACCAAGGTGCAAGTTCGCTATCGGCGGGCCGTTCGCTACGACGATGTCGTCACGCTGCGAACCACGGTCGCCCGCACCACCTCGGTCAAAATCGAACACGCTTACCAGATGTTCCGCGATGGCGAACTTCTTTCGGAAGGCGAAACGACTCTCGGCTGCATCGACAAAGACGGTAGGCCGCAGCTTTTACCCGATTCGCTGAAATTACGCGACAGTTCGGAACCCTCGACAACGACGCCTGATTAGGCCAAACTCGACTCCGCGTTCGCGGCAAGGAACTTCCATGCGTCGCCTTCTCATCCAGTTTGTCCTCCCCATGATTTTTTGCTTGCTGCCGATTTTGGCGGCGGGCGTCGTCGTCTTCTCGCTCCCCAGCGCTGCGCTCGATTTCTTCCTCAAAAACATTAGCCGCATGGACGCTCTGATTCTCGGCCTGGGAACTCCCTTGTTCATCATGCAGATGATCTTCACCTGGCGAGCGTTGCGCTGGCGCGTCGACGGCTTCGATGAAGGCGCCGATCGCTGGATCGGGCACCTGGCCCAGGCCGCCGAATGGTTTCCCTTGCTCGGCCTTCTGGGCACGGTGGGCGGCATTCTGCAAACCTTCAGCTCCATCAACGGCCCCATCTCGCCGCAGGTCATCATTTCGAAATACGCCCCCGCCGTCACCGCGACGGGGGCGGGCCTACTCATGGCATTCATCAACATTCTGCCGAGTTGGATCGTGATGACGGGCCGCGATCTCATCATCAATGTCGGCGGCGGCGCTCCCAAGAGCGAGGACGCCCCATGATCGAAATGCCCAAGCGGAGCGTCACCCGCTTTTTTATCCCCCTCATCGATGTGCTGCTGCTGCTGTTCGTCATCTTCCTCCTCATGCCGCTGGCGAACGAGGACGATCTCAACAAAAGCAAAGAGATTTCGCAAAACCTCACGGAAGATGTCGAAGCCCTCGAACAGGCCTTCGAGAAGGAACTGCAAAAACTCCGCGAACGCCTGCAACGCTTCACCGAACTCGAACCCAAGCTCAACGAGTTCCAACGGCTGCAAGACGAACTCGAACGCCTCAAAGCCGCCGCCAAACGAAACCTCCAGGAACGGGCCGCGTTTCAGGTGATCGATGTCGACGGCAAAACGGGGGCGATTTACTTCTACGATCCGGTTCGCGGCGACATGCCCCGCATGGCGCTCGACGACGCGGCCTCGGTGAAAACCCTCATCGAGCGGCACAATCGCGAAAATCCGGGGCGCGATCTGTACTACTTTTTCCTGTATCCCCGCCCCGAGTCGGGATATCCGACGGTTCGCCAGGAACGCAAATACGCGGAATGGTTTCAGTCGGTCGCCAACTCTCTGAAGGAGGCCCGGCCTTGAACGTCTTCGAAAGCCTCATCGGGAGCCCGCTGCTCATCGTTCGGCTCATAGCCGCGGTTGGCGGTTTCGTTGTCGGCTACATGTTCTCTGGGCCGTTCTGGCGCGTCTTTTGGCGCCTTGTGCTCCGCCACCCGATTCAAGCCGGCCTGCTCCCGTGGGTGAAATTCTGCACCGGCCTCGTTCTCGCTGCGGCGCTCTATTCGTTCGTGGGATTCGGCGGCGGAGGTTGGGGCTGGGG
>JBAXFO010000245.1:0-6809 GCA_037139885.1 Planctomycetota bacterium | reverse complement strand
GACGAGTTGTGTGTAAATGACATGCCGGCTCAACCCACCCTACGGGCTCTTCCGGGCCAGGCCGCGCTCATCCATTTGCACCAGGCGCGACACCCAAGAGCGCCAGCGCTGGCGAAACTCGGGCCAGGGCATCGGCTCATGCCAGTTCGTGAGGTGGATGGCGTTGGCGTCGAAACCGTAAGCGACCATCCAATGGCCGCCGGGGAGATCCCATTTCCAGAAACGGCCGCCGCAAACGCCGAGCATGACAATGACGGGATCGCCTCCGGACAGTTTCGCGCGCAGATCAAGCTCGCCGCGAACGCAGGTGAGCGGCAGCCCGTGCCCCTTGCAAATGCTGACGACCCGGCGCCGACTCGAACCGAACCATCCCCCCGCGATGTTCGGCGGAAATCGGCGTTCGATCTGGTTCATAAAAGCGACGGCTCTCTCGCAAGGGGAAATGCCGCAATGCGTGAGCAGAGTCGCGGCGGCGGCCTGACCGCAGTTCCATTTCGCCAGCCGGCCGTCGGCGTTGACGAACTCGAAGATCTGCGGCAAGCCGAGATACCCGGCTCCGCGGGACAAGGCGGTGGTGAAGTCAGCCATGCGAACCTGGATCTTGTTGTTCTCGTGAAAGTTCCCCGGCAATCATCGATTTCCGCTTGACGCCCTCGACAGTCGATTATACTGATGATCTATCTCGACAATTTTCGCTCGACCTCACGGCGCGCAGCGGCGCGCAACGTGCTCTCAAATATGTTCGCGGCCTTTCATCCCTCGTGCCCTTCGGATATAAACTCAGTGGAAACACCTCTTTCGCCCGCCGAATCTGCCAACAACGCCGCCAACGGTAACGGAGCCGCCCCTTCCGAGCGCGGCCGCCCCGGTTTCCCCGGCGCGGGCCTCAATTCCAACGCCATCGAACTGATGGCTCAGTGGAAGGTTCAAGACGCCTACGAAACCTATGGCGTGCGCAACTGGGGCAAGGGCTATTTCGGCATCAACGACAAGGGCAACGTCACCGTTCATCCGAACAAGAAGCCCGACCAGGCCATCGACCTCAAAGATCTCGTCGACCAGCTCCAAGAACGCGGCATCCAGCTTCCCATTTTGCTGCGATTCACCGACATTCTCCGCAACCGCGTCGGCGAAATCTACGAAGCGTTCACGAACGCCATCGCCGAGTCGAACTATCAAGGCTCGTATTGCTGCGTTTATCCCATCAAGGTGAACCAGCAGCGGCATGTCGTCGAAGAGATTCTCGATTTCGGCAAGCCCTATCACTTCGGCCTGGAAGCCGGTTCGAAGCCGGAACTCTTGGCCGTGCTCGCCCTCACCAACGGCGGCGACACCCCCATCATCTGCAATGGCTTCAAAGACGACGAATTCATCAAGATGACCATCCTCGCCCGCAAGATGGGCAAGCACATCATCCCGGTCGTCGAAAAGTTCACCGAACTCGAACTCATCGCCAAGTATGCCGAGGAGCTCAACGTCCGGCCCATGATCGGCATTCGCATCAAGCTCGCCGCCAAGGGAGCGGGCCGTTGGCGTTATAGCGCAGGTTATCGCTCGAAGTTCGGCCTGACGCTCACCGAAGCTTTGGAAGCCTTCGAATATCTCAAGCAGCGCGGCATGGAAGACTGCCTGCAATTGGTGCACTTCCACTTGGGCAGCCAGATCACGAACATCCGCAGCATCAAGAACGCCCTTAACGAAGCGGGCCGCATTTACTGCGAACTCCATCGTGTCGGCGCGGGCGTGAAGTATCTCGACGTCGGGGGCGGCCTCGGCATCGATTATGACGGTTCGCAGACCGATTTCGAATCGTCGGTCAATTACACGCTGCAGGAATACGCGAACGACGTCGTCTTCCGCATCAAGTCGGTCTGCGACGAATCCAATGTGCCGCACCCGGTCATCATCAGCGAATCGGGCCGGGCCGTGGTCGCGTATCACAGCATGCTCGTTTTCGACGTGCTCGGCGTCTCCAATTTCGACCGCTACGCCATCCCGCCGGAACTCCCCGCGGGAGCGCCGCAGCAGATCGTCGATCTTTCGGGCATCTTCCGCGATCTCTCCAAGAAAAATTTGCTCGAATGCTATCACGATGCCGTGCAGGCGATGGACGAATCGCTGAATCTCTTCAATCTCGGCGGCATGACCATCGAAATGCGCGCTCTCACGGAACGGCTCTTCTGGGCCGTTTGCACGAAGATCATGAAGGTGATCCGCGAGCTCGATTACACGCCGGAAGAATTGCAGGGCCTCGAACCGCTCCTTTCCGATACCTACTTTTGCAACTTCTCCGTCTTTCAATCGATGCCCGATAGTTGGGCCGTGAAGCAACTCTTTCCCGTGATGCCGCTTCACCGCTTGACCGAAGCCCCGACGCGGCGAGCCGTGCTCGGCGACATCACCTGCGATTCGGACGGCAAGATCGATCAGTTCATCGATCTGCGCGATGTTCGTAACACGCTTCAGCTTCATCCCTTCACGGGCTCGCCGTATTATCTCGGAGCGTTCCTGCTCGGGGCGTATCAAGAAATCCTCGGCGACTTGCACAATCTGTTCGGCGACACGAATGCCGTGCACGTCGTGCTCGACGAAAACGGCGAAGTCAATTTCGACAGCTTCGTGAAGGGCGACACCGTTCGCGAAGTGCTCGCCTACGTGCAGTACAACGCCGACGAGCTCATCGCGCAACTGCGCCGCGATGTTGAACGAGCCGTTCGCGCGGGCAGGATCACCGTCAACGAATCGCGCCAGTTGCTCGGTTTCTACGAATCGGGCCTGGATGGATATACTTATCTCGAGGAGTTTTAGTCTCCTCCAGGGCCTGCCGCTCCAGCAAGCCGATTTCGGCGCAACCGGCCCTCCAAGGCCCGTGTCGCTGCAATCGGCTTGTTGCTTTTCCTCCGCAGGAGTTTTCCCAATGCATCGCTGCGTTTCTTTCCTCATCTTCGCCGCGACGGTTTGCACGGGGTGCGATCGCGGCGGCGACAAACGCGAGACTCCCGCAGCGCAGCTCCCGGTTCAGGCCCCGAATGCTGTCGCAAATTCTCCCGTCAAGGAAACGGCCAAGACGCCGCCGCCCGTTCCGGTCCTTTACGCTCCGCGCGACCTCGCCAAAGTTCTCGATCTGACGGCCCTCCCATCACGCGACGGCACGACATTCAGCATGAAGTTTCCCGTCCACATCAGCGGCACGGCTCCCGGCACGATTCCGGAAGTCGCCGAATTTTATCGGGAAGCCATGCTCGCTCTCGGCTGGAAGACCGAACCGATTCCGGGCGTCGTGGCCACCGACGAGCACGCCTCGCTCAAGTTCGTCAAAGACGGACACATCGCCTTGCTCTTCCTGGGCAAAGGTTTCCGCGAAAAGAACGACCCGCCGAAGACCTCGTTCAACCTGGTCTTTCACGGCAACTTCGACGCCCGCACCTTGCCCTCCCGCGAAAACCCGATGATCGCGGATTCGACTCCGACCATGGCCCTCTACCGCACGCAAAACCCCATCGCCGACGAAGCCGAGTGGGCCGCGAAAGCCCTCGTCGACGCCGGCTGGCAGGAGTTCTTCGCCTTCGGAACGCTCAGCCGCCAGCCCGATCCGAAGCGCGAACTCCGCGCCTTCCGCAAACGGGGCTACGCTCTGAACCTCTACGTCAGCAAGTACGGCCCGCGCAACGACACGAACGTCAATTACACCGTGCGTACCATCCCCTATGAAATTCCCGCCCCCGCGAATGCCGCCCAGGTCGAGTTCGACGACGAGCAAATCAAGCTTCGCTGCGAAATCCCCGGCGACCTGACCAGCGCCGGCGAGTTCTATCTCAAAGCCATGCCCGCCGCCGGCTTCGAACCTCTGCCGGGCGAAAAACAGCATCCGACGTATTGGAACTTGCGCTTCGCCGGGGAGAAAGGCGATGTCATCTTGGTGGCCCTCGCCAACGCGACGGGCGAAACGACCAAGGTGGATCTGCTCCGCATCCCCGCCGCCGTTGTCGCCGCCCTGAAGAAGGGAGCCGAGCAACCGCCCGAAAAGAAACCTGCCGTCGCCGAAAAGGAGTTGTTCGCCGCCGACATTCCCTTGCCCAAGAACGCCAAGAACGTGAAACGCGTTCCGGAACAATCCGAAATCACGTTCAGCATCGCCGGCGAGATCGCTCCCGTCGTCGCCGAAGTGCGCGAGCAGTTGACCGCCGCCGGCTGGCAGGAGGAGAAGAATCTCACCGTCGAAAGCAAGAACGCCGCCTTCCTCAACTTCCGCCAACCTCCCGCCGCCCTCCGCATCAACTTCCTCAACATCGGCCTGGGCGACGGCACGCAAGCGACGATCCGCACGATCGGCGTGTCGTGGCGACCAAAATCGCAATAAGTTATGTTTGGTAGGGTGGGTTGAGCGGAGCGAAGCCCACCAAAAGGCGCCACGCCATGCCCCATGACGGTCGCCGAATGGGGACGAATCGCCGCGGCTTTCGGTGGGCTTCGCTCCGCTCAACCCACCCTACGAGCATCGCCACAGGGCATGTTACGGGGTCGTTCGCGCCGGCGAACCGAAGAACTCCGCTGTCGCCGCGGCGGTGGCGTCGTATCCCGGCGCGCCGGGATGCGAGCGGAACGATTTGTCGTTCTTCCAGGCAGACAAGGTCGCGCGCAAAACCAGGTCGGCGAACACCGCGGTCACCACGAGAAGCTTGGCGAGAAAATCGACCGCGAGACGCCACGAGGTGAGATCGAGGGCGTCGATGAACGACGTCGATTCGGCGAGGGCGGTTTGCACGTCCTCCCAGCTCACGTCGCCATCGTCGCTGAGTTCTTCGATCTTGGTGGCGACGGCGGTGGAACGGTCGAAGCCGAGGATGTTGATGCCCATCACTTTCGTCGTCAGCGCGAAGGCGGCGAGCAAGCCGACGCCGACGAGGGTCGTCGCCAACACCAGATGTTTGACCTGGGCGATGCCGGCGGCCTCGGCGTCGCCGATGTGCGATTGCACGAAGACGCGGCCGCGGATGGCGTACCAGATTGGCGCCCCGGCCCAGAACAGCACGCCGAAGACGAGCAGCGGGCTGCGGGCCACGTGATTCGCGACGACGAGAATGATCAACCAGAACAACAAGAACACCGGCGCGGCGCAGACGAGCAACCAGCCCGGAAGCTGCGCGGCCGGGAGCAACGCCTTGACGCGCAAGCAGCCGTTCACCGCCCCCGGGATCAACGACAGAACCGCGGGCAGCAGCAGCAAATAGGCCGTGGCGGAGAGAATGAACTCGATGACGATCTCTTTCACCGCCAGAAACTTTCGCAGTTGCTCGGGAGCGAGATCGATTTTCCGCTCCTCGACGGGCAGAACTTTCGCCAACTTCGAATTCATCTCGGGAAGCGGCGGATGCGCTAACGGCGTCATGGAGCCGACGCGGTAGAGAAGGCCTGCCGGCATGAGCGCGAAAACGAACGGCAGCACGAACGCGAACGCCCAGGCCGCCGTCAAAAGGCCCGAAGCGCTTGCGGGCCGCGTCCATTTGCGAATGCCCAGCACGCAAGCTGCCGTCAATCCCGCGGCGGCGGCGAGCCAGGCGATTTCCAGACTCAGGCCCAGGGGAGTCAAATCGCCGAACCCGCCTTCAATCATGTCGAACGCAGCCAGACCGAACGAAATCGCGGTCGGCGCCAGCGCGACGAGCAACAAGCTACGCCGCCAAACGGCATAACGCACCGCCGCCGCGTCGACCACTCCCGCCGCCGCGAGATCGGCTTTCTCCGATGCCGTTGGCGTGACTTTCGCCAGATTCCAGCCGAACGCTCGTCGCAAATGCCTGAGCAAGGTTGTGCGCGCCATGGACTTTCCTGAAAAAACGAGGACACGACACGGGAGAACCGCAGCAGCCTCCCTGACTCATTTCTATGGAGACGAGCGGTCGAGCGGCTTGGCTGCGCATGAGACAGATCGTTGAGCGAGAAAACCGTTTGCAGGCGCGAGGATGGGGGTTCAGAGTTGGGAGTTCGAATTCCGCGAATTTGGTAAGACGTCTTCTCAAAACGAAGAAAGCCCACCCCAACGGGGGCGGGCTTTCTCGTACGAACGCCCAGGGTCAGGCGCCGCTTTTGTCTTTGAGTTTCTGGCCGGCGTCTTTCATGGCGTCGCCGGCTTTTTTCGCGGCGTGGGCAGTCTTTTCCGCCACGGTATCGGCCCCGTCCTTGATCTTCTCGCCGGCCTTCTTCGCGGCATCCTTGGCGGCTTCGCCAGCGTCTTCGATTTTTTCTTTAATGGTGCTCATGGGAAACTCCAGAGAAGAGGTTATTGGATCATCTCGAGAGTTGACGAGAGCAATTGCGGCGCCGATTCGCCGTCACGCGAAGAGATGAAAGTTTCGTTACGATTCGGCATGTTGAGCGATGCTTCGCCGTGCGTTTCGTCCGCACGCTTCGGCGAAGCATCGCTCAACTTCCATCACGCGATGATGTCGTGGGCGATCGTGCCGGAGACGTCCGTGAGGCGGAAGTCGCGGCCGGAGTAGCGGTAGGTCAGGCGTTCGTGGTCGATGCCCATCAGGTGCAAGATCGTGGCGTGCAGGTCGTGAACGTGCATTTTCTTGTCCTGGGCGGCGAAGCCGAAATCGTCGCTGGAGCCTTGGACGTAGCCCCCTTTGACGCCGCCGCCGGCGAGCCAGACGCAGAAGCCGTGATTGTTGTGGTCGCGGCCGCGGCTGCCTTCCGAGGTCGGCGTGCGGCCAAACTCGCCGCCCCAGAGGACGAGCGTGTCTTCGAGCAGGCCGCGGCCGCGACCACAACAATCACGGCTTCTGCGTCTGGCTCGCCGGCGGGGG
>JBAXFO010000244.1:0-6829 GCA_037139885.1 Planctomycetota bacterium | reverse complement strand
GTCGAGCGCCTCCTTCAAGAACGGCCCGGTATAAAGAGCCTTACCCCCCGCGACCACGTCTTCGGGCGTCCCCTCCGCGAGGATCGTCCCCCCCTCGGCGCCCCCTTCCGGGCCCATGTCGATGATCCAGTCGGCGGACTTGATCACATCGAGATTGTGCTCGACGACGATGACCGTATTGCCCAGATCGACGAGCCGCTGGAGCACTTCGAGCAATTTGCGGATGTCGTCGAAATGCAGGCCCGTCGTCGGCTCGTCGAGGATGTAAACCGTCTTGCCGGTGTTGGGCCTGGCGAGTTCGGCGGCGAGCTTGACGCGCTGGGCCTCGCCGCCGGAAAGCGTGGGCGCGGCCTGGCCCAGAGCGAGGTAATCGAGGCCGACGTCGGCGATGGTTTGCATGATGCGGCGAATCTTCGGAATATTGCCGAAGAGTTCGAGCGCGTCGCCGACGCTCATCGTCAAAACATCCGCGATGCTCTTGTTCTTATACTTGACGGCCAACGTCTCCGGATTGAAACGGCTCCCCTGGCACGTCTCGCATTCGACCCAGACATCGGGCAGGAAGTGCATCTCGATCTTCTTCTGCCCGTTCCCCTCGCACGCTTCGCAACGGCCGCCGGGCTTGTTGAAGCTGAACCGCTTGGCCTGATAGCCGCGCACCCGGCTTTCGGGAAGCTGGGCGAAAAGCTGGCGGATCAAGTCGAAGACGCCTGTGTAGGTCGCGGGATTCGAGCTCGGAGTATTCCCGAGCGGGTCTTGATCGACGTTGATGACTTTGTCGATGAGCGTCAAGCCGTCGATGGCGTCGTGGGCTCCGGCGCTGAGGTTCGCCCGGTGCAGCTTCTTCGCCAGGGCGGCATAAAGAATCTCATGCACGAGCGAACTTTTCCCCGAACCGCTCACGCCCGTGACGGCGATGAACCGGCTCAGCGGAAAGGCGGCGTCGATGTTCTTCAGATTGTTCTGCCGGGCGCCGCGAACGACGAGCGCCGGCGCATCGTTCGTCCGGCCTGCAGCGACCGGCCCGCGCCGCACTGCGGGGACATCGATCGCCTTGCGGCCCGACAGGTATTGTCCCGTGAGCGAATTCTTCGCAGCCAAGATCTTCTTCGGCGTCCCCGAAGCGGTGACCTGGCCGCCGTGCGAACCGGCGCCCGGGCCGAAGTCGAGCAGGTAATCGGCGGCGGCGATCACCTCGCGATCGTGTTCGACGAGCACGAGCGTATTGCCCAGATCGCGGAGATGTTGCAAGGCTTGCAGCAGCCGGCGATTGTCGCGCGGGTGCAGGCCGATGGTCGGTTCATCGAGCACATAGAGCACGCCCGTGAGCCCGCTGCCGATCTGGCTGGCGAGGCGGATGCGTTGCGATTCGCCGCCCGATAGCGTCGGCGTCGAGCGGCCCAGCGTCAAATAATCGAGCCCGACATCGACGAGGAATTTGAGCCGATTGGTGATTTCCCGCAGCACCTCGCCCGCGATGCGTCGCTGGTCACTCGTCAGCTTGAGCGTCTGGAAAAAGGTTAACGTCGCCGCCAAGGGTTGGTCGCAGAGATGCGTGATGCGCTGGCCGACGAGCTGGCAGGCGGCGGCGTCCTCGCGAATGCGGCCGCCGTGACACGCGGAACAAGCGACGTCGGCCACGAGAGCATCGAGCTTGTGCCGATAGACATAACTGATGCGGGCCGCCTCGCCGAGCGCGGGGACGACGCCCTTGTATTGAAACGACGCTCCCCCCTCGGTGAGCGCGATCCACTCGTCGCCCGTGCCGTAGAGAAGCTTCCGTTGATGCCCGGGCGACAGCTTCGCATAGGGGACATCGAGCGAGAAGCCGACATGGCTTGCGAGGGCGGCGGCGAAGCGGGTGAAGGGTTGGTCCTTGGTGAGCTTCGGCCAAACCGTGAGGGCTCCGTCGCGCAGCGTGAGAGCCGGGTTGCGGACGAAGAGAGCCGGGTTCGCCCCCTTCTGCGTGCCGAGGCCTTCGCACACAGGGCACCAGCCGAGCGGACTGTTGAACGAAAAATGGTGCGGATTGAGCGGCTCGAAGCTGCGGCCGCATTTGTCGCAGGCGAAGTGTTGGCTGTAGCGATCGACGTGCCATTTCGTCTCGTCGCGCGCGTCGTCGACATGGGCGACGTGCATGACGCCTTTGCCCAGATCGAGCGCCGCCTCGACGGCGTCCGCCAGCCGGCCCCGTTGATTGCGCCGCACGATCAGCCGATCGACGACCACCTCGACGAGATGCTTGCGGCGATGATCGATCTCCGGCGGCGCATCGACCGGGTACGATTTGCCGGCGACGCGCAGACGTTGGAAGCCCGATTGCTTCACCTAGCCGAACAGGGCGTCGTACTTTTCCTGCCCCTTGCGCTCGAGCGGAGCCAACAGATACAGCTTCGTCCCTTCCGGCAGCGACAAAACCTTGTCGATGATCTCGTCCGATGTTTGCGTGCCGACAGGGATATCGCATGTGGGACAATGCGGCACGCCGAGGCGGGCGAAGATGATGCGGAGGTAATCGTAGATCTCCGTGACCGTGCCGACGGTCGAACGCGGGCTCTTGCTCGTCGTCTGTTGCTCGATGCTGATGGCGGGCGACAATCCCGAAACATGCTCGACCCGCGGCTTCTGCATCTGCCCAAGAAACTGACGTGCATACGCCGACAGCGATTCGACGTAACGCCGCTGCCCCTCGGCGAAGATCGTATCCATCGCCAGCGAACTCTTGCCCGAACCGCTGGGGCCGCAGCAAACCGTCATCTGATCGCGTGGCAGCGAAACATCGATGTTCTTGAGATTATGCTGCTGAGCCCCCTGCACGATCAGATGCGTCATCGGCGGAATGCGTTTGGCGGCGCGCGGCGTTCGGGCGGTGTTCGGATGAGCCGCCCCGTTCAGCATGGGCTTCAAAGCCTGGCCCGTGTACGACGCTTTGCAGGCCGCGATCGTTTCCGGAGCGCCGACCGCGACGACATGCCCGCCCCCGGACCCGCCATCGGGCCCGAGATCGATGATCCAGTCGGCGGTTTTGAGCACGTCGAGATTATGCTCGATGACGACAACCGAGTTGCCCGAGGCCGTGAAGCCGTGCAAGACGCTCAAAAGTTTATGGATGTCGTCGAAATGGAGGCCCGTGGTCGGTTCATCGAGGATGTACAGGGTCTTCCCGGTGCTCTTGCGTACGAGCTCGCGGGCCAGTTTGATGCGTTGCGCCTCGCCGCCGGAGAGCGTCGGCGACGATTGGCCGAGCTTGACGTAATCCAGCCCGACATCATGCAGCGTTTGCAGCATGGCATGGATCTTGGGAATATTCTGGAAGTGTTCGAGAGCTTCCTGAATATCCATTTCGAGAACGTCGTGCACGTTCTTGTCTTTGAAGCGGATCTGCAACGTCTCCCGATTGAAGCGCCGGCCTTCGCACACCGGGCAGACGACCCAGACATCGGCGAGAAAATCCATCTCGAGCCGATTCGAGCCATTGCCTTCGCACGCTTCGCAACGGCCGCCCGGGCGATTGAAGCTGAAGCGGCCCGGTTTGTAGCCGCGAACCTTCGCCTCGGGAAGCTCGGCGAAGAGCTTGCGGATCTCGTCGAAGACTTTGATGTACGTGGCCGGATTCGACCGCGGCGTACGGCCAATCGGAGATTGATCGATGTCGATCACTTTATCGAGCAGCTCGCCGCCGTGAATCGCAGCGAAACGATCTTTCACTTGCGGTTGCGGCGAGCCGTTATCTTCCGCCTCGGCGTCCGCCTCTTCGGCATCGTTTCGCAAGCGCACATCGCCGACCTGTAAACCCGCCCGCAACACTTCATTGACGAGCGAACTCTTGCCGCTGCCGCTGACCCCCGTGACGCAGACGAAGAGCCCCAGCGGAATCTCGACATCGATCGCTTTGAGATTGTTATGGCGCGCCCCGACGATGGCGATCGCCTTGCCCTTCTGTGGCTTCTTTCGCGGCGGAATCTCGATCCGCTTCGCGCCCGACAAATACTGCCCCGTGAGGCTGCGCGGGTTTTTGATGACATCCTCATACGACCCGGAGGCGACGACCTCGCCGCCGCGCACGCCGGGTCCGGGGCCGAAGTCGACGATGTAATCCGCGGCCCGCATCGTGTCTTCATCGTGTTCGACGACCAGGACCGTATTGCCCATATCGCGCAATCGTTCGAGGCTTTTGAGCAGGCGGTCGTTGTCGCGCGGATGAAGCCCAATGCTCGGCTCATCGAGAATATACAGCACGCCAACCAGCCCCGAACCGATCTGGCCCGCGAGCCGAATGCGTTGGGCTTCGCCGCCGGAGAGCGTGGGAGCGGAACGATCGAGCGAGAGGTAATGCAGCCCGACATTGAGCAGAAAGCCGACGCGGCCGCGAATCTCCTTCAAAACTTCGACGGCGATCTTGTTTTGCGTCGGCGACAAGGCGCTTTCCAGAGTCCCCGTTTCGGGATCGATCCAGGCGGCGAGATCGCCGAGCGGCAAGCCGAGCAATTCGACGAGCGTTTTGCCGCCGACTTGAACGGCCCGGGCTTGCGGGTTCAAACGCTGGCCATTGCACGCATCGCAGTGGGCGACGCGCATGTACTTCTCCATGGCCATGCGCCAGGGCCCGGCCGCGGTCTTCTTGAAGCTGGTGAGCAGTTGCGGGATGATGCCGTCCCAGTGGCCGCCATGCTTCCAGACGCCGCCGCCTCGTTGCTTCCATTCGAAGGTGATGTGCGTCTTTCCCGAGCCATACAGAAGCGTTTGTTGATGTTCGTGCGCAAGATCCTGCCACGGTTCTTTAAGGTCGATACCGAACGCCGCGCCGACGCCGGCGTAAATATGGCGCCGCCATTTGCCCATCGCCCGCACTGGCCCAATGAGCGGCACCGCCCCTTCCCAAAGGCTCTTGCTCGCATCGGGCACGAGCAGATCGGGATCGAAGGAGAACTTCGTCCCCAAACCATCGCATTCCCGACACATGCCATGCGGGCTGTTGAAGCTGAAGAGCTGCGGGCTGGGGGGTTCGTACGAAAGATTGCAATGCGTGCAGGCATAATGAGCGGAGAGGAGAAGATCTTCGAACGCCGTCAGCTGCGAACTCTGCGCGGTGAGCTTGTCTTCCTGATCTTGCTCTTCGCCGCCCCCTTTGGTCCCCTCGACGGAGAGGATCAGGTTGCCTTCGCCGAGGGTGAGGGCTTGTTCGATCGCGTCGGCGAGACGCGGGCGGAAGTCGGCGTTGGCCTTGGCGGGGATCTGCAAGCGATCGATCACGATTTCGATATGGTGCTTGATTTTGCGGTCGAGTTTGAGATCATCGTTGAGTCGGACGACCTGGCCATCGACGCGGGCGCGGAGGAAGCCGCGTTTTAACATGTCCTGGAAGAGATCCTTATACTCCCCCTTTTGACCGCGAATCACCGGGGCGAGAATGAGAAATTTCGTTCCCGCCGAGAGCGCCAGCACATAGTTAATGATCTGTTCGCGCGTCTGGGCTGTGATCTCGCGGCCGCATTGCGGGCAGTGGCCGCGGCCGATGCGAGCGAAGAGGACGCGGAAGTAGTCGTGGATCTCCGTGACCGTGCCGACCGTCGAACGGGGATTTTTGCCGGCGGTCTTTTGCTGAATGCTGATCGAGGGCGACAGGCCCGAAAGAAAATCGACGTCCGGTTTGGTCATCTGCCCGAGAAACTGCCGAGCATAGGGCGACAGCGATTCGACATAGCGGCGCTGCCCCTCGGCGTAGAGCGTATCGAAGGCGAGGGAGCTTTTGCCGGAACCGGATACGCCGGTAAAGACGATCAATTGATCCCGTGGCAATTCGAGATTAACGTTTTGGAGGTTGTGTTCGCGGGCGCCGCGGACGACAATCGTGCGTTGATCCATGGAGGGTCGCCTTGACCAAGCGTACAGAGGTCCACCATTCATGTTAGCAGGAACGTCAAGAACTGGTTAGCGGCTCTCCGCGAGAGAGCTCTGTCGATCGTGTCGGCGTGGAGTCCACGCTTCGCGACCGCAATGCGGCTAACCTGAAATATTGTCCAGTAACAAACAATCGTAACTTTCTCGGAACCTTTTCCCCCACCCCATCGTCCAACTCTTAAGAAACGTGCGTCCAGACGATCAAAGTCTGATTGCGGAATGCCTGGGTGGAAACCCGGCGGCCTTTGGCACGTTGGTGGCCCGCTACCAGGATCGGCTGTACAACACGGTGTATCGCCTCGTCGATAATCCCGACGACGCGGCCGATGTGGTGCAAGAATCGTTCCTGAATGCGTATCTCTCCTTGCGAAGGTTCAAGGGGGACGCGCAGTTTTTCACTTGGCTGTACCGCATCGCCGTCAATGCCGCGATCACGTATCGCCGGCGGCAGCGGAGCGGGATGAAGCCGATCAAGACATCGGACAGCGCTCCGGGCATCGAACCGCTCGATGCGACGCCTTCCAATCGCCCGGGCCATGGCCTGGAGGCGGCGGAAGACGAGAAGAAGATTCACGAGGCTTTGCAGCGTCTTTCGCCCGAACACCGTGCGGTGCTCGTCATGAAAGACATGGAAGATATGAAGTACGAGGATATCGCCGTCCTATTGGATGTCCCCGTCGGCACGATTCGCAGCCGTTTGCACCGTGCCCGGCTGGAATTCAAAGACATGCTCGAACGTGACGAGAAGAAGACCCCACCGGAAAAGAAATCGTAAACGATTAGCCCCATGCTTTCTCAAAACGCCAAACTTCTGCTCAGCGCCTCGCTCGATGGCGGCCTTTCCGTCAAGGAACGGCAGGCCGTCGAACATTTGCTGCGCGATTCGGCCGAGGCCCGGGCCTTCGTTCACACGCTCCAGGCGAATGTG
>JBAXFO010000243.1:0-6832 GCA_037139885.1 Planctomycetota bacterium | reverse complement strand
CTACGAACCGTGGCTCGCCTCCATCGACACCGCTCTGCTCATGACCGTTTTCCCCGGCTTCGGCGGCCAGGCCTATCTCGATGGCAACGGCGCCCGCATCCGCGAACTCCGTCAACGCATCGACGCCGTCAATCCCGCCTGCGAACTCGAAGTCGATGGCGGCATTCACCTCGCCAACGCCCGCCAAGCCGCCGACGATGGCGCCAACGTCTTCGTCGTCGGCAGCGGCCTCTTCAAATTCCCCCAGGGCCCCGCAGCCGCCCTTCACGAACTCCGGGCGAGGTTCGATCGCTGAGGCGTCGCGGCGAACCTGCTGCTTGTCGTTCGCGGAAGCCTCGGCTATCAAGCTCTGCATGAAACGATTGATCGCGGCCCTGGGCGGCTACTTCAAGGAACGAGCCCGCGCCCTGGCCTTCTGGCTTGCCCCCGCCGGCTCGCGGCGACAGCTCTATCGCTTTCGCAGCACGCGCACCGTTCGCAAAATGTTCCTGCCCCGCCGGCCACGTCACGCTCCGCCACTTCCCGATTTCGAAGATCCCGACGCGACGCGGCGCTATCTCGCGAACTTCGCCCTGACGCCTCCCGACGACGCGCAACCCACCAGCGCGGTCATCTTTCACTGGATCGATTTTCATCCCCAGGCCCTTGCTCTCTTCCCCCTGGCGACGACTCCGGCCGAACGCGATAGGTTCATCGCCTGGCTGCTGCGTCACCGTTTGCGATTTGGATTGCGCGTCGGCGATCTCCTCGCGTTCGCCAGAGAACTTCGCGACGATCCCTCGTGCGGCATTGAGGCGCTTTATCGCCGCAATCCTGAGTGGCAACGCGAAGCTCCGGGCGGCTTGACTGCGGCAGGCTGGCCGGGACTCCAGGAGTTCTTGGCCCGCCGGTATGTTCTCCGCGAACCGTGGTTGACGGCTGCGACGCCGCCACGAACGGCGGAAACGCCGGCACAGGGGGTCAACCTGCTCGCGCACTTTTGCTATCCCTGCGGCCTGCAAGCGGCGGCCATGAACACGCTGGCGGCTCTTGAAGACGCAGGCTGGAATGTGTCGTGCCGCGATGTGCCGAATCGGGCGGCCACCGATCTTCCGGGGCGGCAAGCATGGCTCGGTCTGCATCCGTATCCCATCACCCTCGTGCAACTCGCGCCCAATCGCCTGGGGCGCAACGCGTATGAGCTGGCCGGCCTGCAGGAACGCCCGGGCGTCTATCGAATCGGCTATTGGTACTGGGAACTCGAAACGGCGCCCGCCGCCTGGGCTCGGCAGAGCGACTGGCTCGACGAAATCTGGGCTCCGACGCGTTTCATCGGCGACGCCTTGCGGCGCATCATGACCATTCCCGTGATCGACATGCTGCCGGGACTTGCGCCGCCGTCCGTGGCGAAGCTGTCGCGAGCGCAGTTGGGCTTGCCCGAGGATCGTTTTCTCTTTCTCTTCGCGTTCGATATGAGCAGCACGGGGGAACGGAAAAACCCCGAAGCCGTCGTGGCGGCGTTTCAACGGGCGTTTGAGCCCGACGCTCCGGTCGCGTTGGCGATCAAAATTCGGCGCGGTTGGGAGGAACCGCAGCGCACCGCGGCTCTGCACGCCGCCGCCCAGCTCGGACGCATCATCATCCTGGACGAAAGCTTGCCGGAGGACGCGTATTTCGGCTTGCTGAACTGCTGCGATGCGTACATTTCGCTGCATCGATCGGAGGGCCTCGGCATGACGCTCGCCGAGGCGATGGCCCTGGGGAAGCCGACGATCGCCACGCGCTATTCGGGCAATCTCGATTTCATGAACGACGACAATAGCCTGCTTGTCGCGGCGACGATGACTTCGCTGCGGACGCGCACGCGGTCTTACCCCCGCGGGGCGCGATGGGCGGAGCCCTCGATCGAGGATGCGGCCGCGAAGATGCGCTGGGTCGTCGAAAACCCCGTAGCGGCGCGGCAGTTGGCGGAGCGGGGACGCTTGGCGATTCAAGGCTCACTGTCGCTCGCCGACGCAGGTCGGCGGATGACGAAACGTTTGGCGGAGATCGAAGAGTTGCTTGGGCGGAAGCAACGAAAAGCGGAGTCCGATCTCGGAGCCGACGACTTTCTTTAAAATTGTCAGCGTTCCGATGGGCGACTTGATGGATCGGACCTCGAATCGGCCTGCCAGATGATGCAACGCTTGACGCCATTCGTACTGTCATCGACAACGCGCCAACTCGCGGGCACAGGCAGAGATTCAGGAGAAGGCCACATATTGATGTCATCCACGAGCAAATACCCGCCGTCCGCGATCTTGGGAACGAGGTGGCGCACGCAGTTCGTGCGGTAGTGGCCGTCGACGATGGCGAATGTGAGACTTTTGTCTGGCATGTCGTCCGCCACTTTTACGTAGCGAGGCGTCGGCGAATATTCGGCCTGCTCGGGCGCTTGTTCGGGATGGTCGAGCGGAACAAATCGATAGGTGACATTGGCGATTTTGGCGTCGGCTAACTTCCTCTCGACCAGTTGATGCCATTGAAAATCATGTTCAACGCTTGTTAGATGGCCGACGCGCTTCGCGAACCATTCGGTGCTTCGACCGCTCCCAAATTCGATTGCGTTCATTGCGGTCGAGAGATGGGTTTCACAGAATGCGACCGTCCCAGGACATAGCCAGGGCTTGTCCGGATTGTTTCGTTCCCAAAACCAATAGCGCAGACGCGCCAGAGCCATGCGTGGCCGTGTCAGCCAAAACCGAATCGCCATTCGATGCCTCCGTCATGTGACATTCGACAGTCAACCCCGATGTCCGGCCGCTGCTCTCCATGGCCGCAACCGTCAATAGGCTTTCGCGAGCACCACCCGGCCCGCCGACGGTTTCCCGGTCACCATACACACGCCCGCTTCCTTCGGCCGGTCGAACGGAATGCAGCGGATCGTCGCCTTGGTTTCGGCGGCGATGCGGTCTTCGGTTTCGCGGGTGCCGTCCCAGTGAGCGAGGAAGAAGCCGCCGGGTTCTTCGAGTTTGGTTTTGAAGTCGTCGTACGAGTTCACTTCGAAGAGGGCTTCGTCGCGATATTTTTTGGCGCGGTCGAACAGAGCTTGTTGCATTTCTTTCAATAGGGCGACGATCTTCGTCGGCGCTTCCGCGAGGGGGACGCCGAACATCTTGGATTCTCGGCCGGGCAGGTCGCGGCGGGCGAGCACGCAGGCGTTCTTTTCGAGATCCTTGGGGCCAAGCTCCACGCGAATCGGGGCGCCTTTGAGCTCCCATTCGGCGAATTTAAAGCCGGGCTGGTGATGGTCGCGGTCGTCGACTTTCACCGACACGGGTTCATAATCGAACCACGGATCGATCGGCAGGCTTCGCAAACTCTCGGCCAATTTTTGCGCCGCGGCCAGCGTCGCCTGCTTCTCTTCGGGCTTCTTGTAAATGGGCACGATCGCGACATGCACGGGCGCCAGGCGCGGCGGCAGCACCAGACCGTTGTCGTCGCTATGCGTCATGATCAGGCCGCCGATGAGTCGGGTCGAAACGCCCCAGCTCGTCGCCCACGGAAAGTCGAGTTGGCCTTGCTGATTTTGAAAGCGGACGTCGAACGCCTTCGAAAAATTCTGCCCGAGGAAATGGCTCGTGCCCGCTTGCAGCGCGCGCCGGTCCTGCATCATGGCTTCGATGCACAGCGTGTAAACCGCACCGGGGAACTTCTGCCCATCGCTCTTGGGGCCGACGATCACCGGCATCGCCATCCATTCTTCCGCGAACCGGCGGTAGACATCGACCATCCGCCGCGTCTCTTCTTCCGCTTCCCCCTGCGTGGCATGCGCGGTGTGGCCTTCCTGCCAGAGGAATTCGGCCGTGCGCAGAAAGAGCCGCGTCCGCATTTCCCAGCGAACGACGTTGGCCCATTGATTGATGAGCAGCGGCAGATCGCGGTAGCTTTGAATCCAGTTCTTGTACGTATTCCAGATGATCGTCTCGGACGTCGGCCGAATGATCAGCTCCTCTTCGAGCTTCGCCTCGGGATCGACGATGATCCCTTTGCCGGGAACCGCCTTGAGCCGATAGTGCGTGACCACGGCGCATTCCTTCGCGAAGCCCTCGGCCATCTGCTCTTCGCGAGCCAGGAACGATTTGGGAATGAATAAGGGAAAATACGCGTTCACATGCCCGGTGTCTTTGAACATGCGGTCGAGAGCCCGCTGCATCTTTTCCCAGATGGCGTAGCCGTGCGGCTTGATGACCATGCAGCCGCGGACATCGGAATTCTCCGCCAGCCCGGCATGGTTGACGATGTCGAGATACCACTGGGAATAATCCTTCGAACGCGGCGTGACTTTCTCGGCCATGAGAATCCTCGGCAATAAGCGGCGGCGCCCTCGCGGCGACGTTGTTCCCTTCTAGATTACCGATTCGCCCAACGCTCGCCATGTGGGTCGCTGACCTGCGCCCGTTTTTCGCTTCAAGCTGCGCACGCTTCGGTTATAATAGGGCGATCCATTCCCGCTCACCTGAGGCTCGATCATGCGTTCTCTCCTGATCTGCGGCGCTCTCCTTCTGGGCGCTGGCGTGCTGACGCTCGGCCATTTCGTCGACGCCCAGCCCAACGCCAAGCAACCGTTCGGCATCGAGAAACGGATTCCCTGGACGGGCTCAAAAGTCATCGGTTCGCCCGAACCGCCGCCGCCTTATCGCACGGAACGCGTCTTTCCTCAGCTCAAATTTTTCGAGCCGCTCGAAATCGTCGCTCCGGCGGGTTCCAATCGCTTCTTCGTCGCCGAACGCAAGGGAAAGGTCTTTTCGTTCGAAAACAAAGCGAATGTCGAACAGGCCAATCTCGTGCTCGATCTGCCGAAGATGGTCATCTACGGCATGGCCGCCCATCCCAAGTTCGCGGAGAATGGTTATCTCTACCTCGCCTACATCCCCGACCCCGATCAGGAAACGCCGACCGGTTCGCGCATCGCCCGCTTCACCGTGAAAAAGGACTCACCTCCCACCATCGACCGCAGTTCGGAACTCACCATCTTCGAATGGCCCAGCGGCGGTCACAACGGCGGCGGCCTGAAATTCGGCCCCGACGGCATGCTTTACCTCGGCACCGGCGACGGCTCGGGCATTGCCGACAGCCGTGAGATCGGCCAAGATCTGTCTTCGTACTTCGGCAAGATCCTGCGCTTCGACGTCGATCGTCCCGCCGACGGCAAGAACTACGGCATCCCCAAAGACAACCCGTTCGTCACGATGAAAGACGCCAAACCGGAGGTGTACGCTTACGGCCTGCGTCAGCCCTGGCGGTTCAGTTTCGACAAGAAAACGGGCGATTTCTGGGTCGGCGAAGTCGGCCAAGATCTTTGGGAAATGGTCTACAAGATCGAAAAAGGCGGCAATTACGGCTGGAGCGTCATGGAGGGCGATCATCCCTTCCGCCCCGAACGCAAGAAGGGCCCGACCCCCATTCTCAAACCGGTCGTCGAACACCATCATGCCGACTTCCGCTCCATCACCGGCGGCTACGTCTATCGCGGCGAACGGCTCAAAGACCTGCAAGGCCAATACATCTACGGTGATTTCGACACCGGCCGGGTCTGGGGCTTTCGCTACGAAAACGGCAAGGCGATCGACCTCCGCGAGCTCGCCCGCACCACCTTCCGCATCGTGAGCTGGGGTGAAGACGCGGCCGGGGAGTTGTACTTCGTCGACTTCATCGGCGGCGGCGTGCACCGTCTCGTCAAGGCCGAAGGCGGCTCCGCGAATCTCAACTTCCCCAAAAAACTCAGCGAAACCGGCCTTTTCGCCAGCGTCAAAGGGCACAAGACCGCTCCCGGCGTCATCCCCTATTCGGTGAATTCGCAGCTCTGGGGCGATCACGCCATCAAGGAACGTTTCATCGCCTTGCCCGGGTCGAGCCAGATCGGTTTCGATGAAGTCACCTATCCGCAACCCTCCCCCGGCGCCCCGCCCGGATGGAAGTTCCCCGACGGCACGGTTCTCGTCAAAACCTTCGCCATGGAAATGGAACGGGGCAATCCGCAATCGAAAAAGCTCCTCGAAACGCGTCTGCTGCACTTCCAGCAATTCGGCGGCACGTCCGAAATCGGCGATCAATACTGGCGCGGCTACACCTATGTCTGGAACGAAGACCAGACCGATGCCGACCTCCTCGACGCCGGCGGCAAGGACATCATCCTGCCGATCAAAGTCGACGGCAAACTGACCGAGCAAAAGTACCATTTCCCCAGCCGTTCCGAATGCACGCTGTGCCACACGAACGCCGCCAAATTCGCTCTGGGCGTCAGCACGATGCAAATGAACCGCGATCACAATTACGACGGCGTCGTCGCCAATCAGCTGACGACGCTCGATCACATCGGCCTCTTCACGAAGAAGCTGCCGGCCCCTCCCGAAAAGCTGCCGAAGCTCGCCGACTATCACGACGCGAAGCTGCCCGCGGAGATCCGGGCTCGCGCGTACCTGCATTCGAATTGCGCCCATTGCCACATGAAATGGGGCGGCGGCAATGCCGAGTTCAAGCTCTTCGCCACCATCCCCGCCGCGGAAATGGGCATCATCGACGTCCCCCCGCAACACGGTTCCTTCGACATCAAAAACGCCAAGCTCATCGCCCCCGGCGACCCCGACCGCTCGATCATTCCTTACCGCATGGCGAAATCGGGCCTGGGCCGCATGCCGCACATCGGCTCGCATGTCGTCGACACGGCCGCGGTCGAGTTCCTTCGCGAATGGGTGAAGGGACTGAAATAGGCAGGCCGCACACGCGCTGCGAGGAGCCAGCGAACCTTGACGAGAGCGTTAAGGATTGCTCGATCAATAACTTCCCGATTTCTGCCATTCACCCCGGAGGG
>JBAXFO010000242.1:0-6839 GCA_037139885.1 Planctomycetota bacterium | reverse complement strand
TTCAAATACGCCGGCAGCGCCAACGATGGCGGTCGGTTCGCCACGGCAGAGTCCCTCGGCGAACGTGGCTCGTTCATCATCGACCAATCGATCTTCGTCCAGGTTCCGCCGGGCGACGGCAGCCCTTATAAACCCAACTGTCCCAAATTGGCCGGCGGCACCATCGACAAGGCGTTCATTGGCGGCCACTTCTATTCCGACAAAGGCCCCGTCCTCTCCATGATTATGGGGGGACTCTGGTTTCTCCTGCACATCGCCACCGGTTGGACCGCCGCCGCCCAGCCTGCCCTATTCTGCAAGATCCTGACGTTCGCCACCTCGGGCCTTGGGTACATGGTTGCGGTCTGGTGCGTTTGGCAGTTGTTCGGGCGCACACCGGCGACATGCAAACAACGACTGCTGATAACCGTGCTCTTCGCTCTGGGAACGACGGCGTTGCCCTATATGCGGAACGTCAACAATCACATTGTGCTGCTGGGCGTGGCGATGCCGTTGTTCCTCGGGCTCGACAAGTTGGCCAACAATCCCCAGGGGTGGGGGCCGCTCGACATGCTGGGCCTGGGCTGTCTCGCGGGATTCGGTTACACGCTCGATCAAGCGGCCGGGCCGCCGCTGATCGCTGCCGGCGGACTGGTCCTTTATCGCACCGGTTCGTTGGCCGCGGCGAGCCTGTTTGCGTTCGGCGCCCTCCCCCTGATGATGGTCCACCATATCGTGACGTACGCCATCGGCGGCACGATCGGTCCCATGGCCGCCGTTCCGGAATACTTCCAATGGCCGGGCAGCCCGTTCGATGAAGCGAATCTGACGGGCCTGTGGGGGCACCATTCGTTTTTCGGTTCTTTCGCGTATGCCGGCGAAATGCTCGTGGGCCGAAAACACGGCTTCTTGCTTTACAACCTGCCGCTGTTGCTCGTGTTCCCAGCGCTGAACGTGCTCTGGCGCCGGCGCCGGGACTTGACGGAAGGCCCCGAAATCGTCTTCGCTCTCGCGTGGTGCGCGATCACCGTCGGCATCTATACCATCGGTTCGACTGGCTTCGGCGGCGGCTGCCTCTCGATCCGCTGGTTCGTGCCCTTGCTGGCCGCGGGGTTTACCATTATCGCCGTCGCTCTGCGCTATGAACCCGACCTTTTGGGCGACATGAAGATCCTCGCTGGCTGGAGCATGGTTGTCGGGGCGTTGATGTGGTATCACGGCGCCTGGCACGATCATGCCGTGCCGCTGCTTTGGCTCTTCCAATATCTTGCCGTGTTGCACTGGACAGCGGACCGCATCGGGCGAGTTCGCTCCGCCCACCGCTCGCCTAAGCCGATGTTCGATGCGGATTCCGTCCAGGCCGCATAGGGGAATGGTTGACTTTCTCTTCCGGGCATGCTCCACTCCGCCTTCGTAAATGTTTCGAGGGAATGCGAGCTCTGGCTCTTTCACCAACCCGATCGCGCGCCGTCGCTGGCGACCTGGCCGATCGCTGGGACAAGTCGTTCCGCACGACTGCGACGATTATGCGGGTGCTGCCGCCCCTCTTTTCGCCTGTCTGCCGACTTTCGCTCAAGTTTCCGCTCTGTGTTGGCGAGCGGCCCCGATTTTGGTGTACAATTTTGGGTAGCTGACAGGGTTCGCGATAGGCGGCGAGTTGGAATTCCGCTCACCACGCTCTTTCGCTCCTTGTTCGAGCGCCAAAATCTTCGCTCATGAGGTTCGCATGTCGTCCACTTTGACGCCCGCCGGATCGCCCGCCGCTCGCACGTTCGGCGAATCGCAATTGCGCACCGATGGCGACCTCTTGCTCGTTGCGTTCGCGGCCGACGGTTCGCTCTGGTCGCTCGAAGCGACGGGGCTCATTCGCCACTGGAGCAAGACGGGTCAAGCGATCGATTCACGGGCCGTCAGCGATCTCGAGACGGAATGGGCCTTCACCAAGGACGCCCGTTTCGCTCTGGCGGGCAGCAAGGAATTGAGCCTTTGGGATGTCTTCGCGGGCCGGGCTCTGGCGACGGTACCGCAGCCATCGTGGATCACCGCCCTGGCGCCGAACCTCGACCCCGCCTTCGCCGCCACCGGCCACGATGACGGTTCGATCCGCTACTGGAACATCAAGACGCGGACTGCGGTGCATACATTCCAAAAGCACTCGATGCCGATCAGCGCGTTGGCGTTTCACGCCAATGGCCAGTTGCTGGCTGCGGCTTCGGAAGACCGCAAGATCACTCTTTGGAACGTCGCCACCGGAGAAGCGCTCGAGACGCTCGTGGGGCATTCGGATCGTATTCCCGCGCTTGCCTGGCACCCAACGGAGCATGTCCTCGTCTCCGCGGGCTGGGATCGAACCGCACGCATCTGGGATGCGGTCAAGGGCACGCCAATCTTCTTGCTCAATTCGCATGCGACGCAAGTGACCGCTCTCGCGTTCAGCCCCGACGGCCGCTGGCTCGCTTCCGCCGATAGCGGGCAGCAGATCCACATTTGGGATTACGCCGCCAAGAAAGAGTTGCACGTTCTCCGCGGCCCAGCCGTTGAAGTTCGCTCGCTCGCCTTCGCCCCCGATAGCACGACGTTGGCCGCCACGGGCGATCGGGTCGTGCATCTTTGGAACGTCGTCACCGGCAAACCGCTCGTCGCGACCGACCACCGCAGCAAGGTGAAGCCGAGCGTCTCGATCAGCGCCGACGGACGTTCGCTCGCCGCCAACGCCGACGGTATCGCCTGCAAAGTTTGGGACATCGCCACGGGGGAAGTTTTGCACAACTTCACCGACATCGGACAGATTCATCAGGTCGCCTTCAGCCCGAACGGTTCGCTCATCGCCGCCGCCTGCGGCACACACATCCGCATCTGGAACGCCGCCACCGGGGAGCTCCACCACGACCTCGACGGCCCTGAAGATCCGCTCGCCATTCTGGCCTTCTCCCCCGATGGAACCACTCTCGCGGGCGGCGGCTATACCGGTTTAGCCGTGTGGCTGTGGAGCGTCGCCACGGGCGAACCGCTCCTGATCATTCCCGATCCCCTCGCCGGCTGCGCCCCCCAGGCGCTGGCCTTTCACCCGAACGGCAAGTTCCTCGCCGCGGTCGGCGTCGACTGGCTCGCCACCGGCGGCTCGAGCGGAGCCGTCTCCCTTTGGGATCTCAAAGGCCGCTCCGAAGTGAACACGCTCCCCGATGGTTCGACTTGCCTTGCGTTTCATCCGCAGGGCCTGCGGCTGGCCGCTTCGACGCTCGACCGGTCCATCGATCTTTACGATGTCGCTACGCTCGATCTCCAGACCGAACTTCTCGGCCACGACGGCGCCGTCCTGTGCCTCGCTTATTCCCCCGACGGTTCCCTACTCGCCTCGGGCAGCGACGATCAAACCATCCGTTTCTGGAATGAAGCGGGCGAGGAAGTGGGCCTCATCGAAGTCGACAGCAAAGTCACCTCCATTGCGTTCGCCCCCGACGGCCAATCGATCGTCACCGCGCACGCCAACACCACGTCCGCCCAGTTTCCGGTTCCGGTGTAGCCGCCGCGTTCGATCCTGTCGCAAAGATGCGGCCGGCGCACGAAGGCGCCTTGGCCGCGACGATCTGTGGCAGCTCATTCAAAGCTCTTCGATGAATTGAATTGAACGCCTCGCCGCGCTGTGCGGCGGCCGACGATTTTCTCGCCGGCGCCGCCGCCATGCCGAAGGGCGTCAAAGCGGTCATTAGACGACGCGGTTGAAATACTCGTCGGACGCCAGGATTTGCACGAGGACGTCGGTCCGGGTTGGGTTGCTGCGCGGGATTGTGCTCGACCAGTAGGCGAGGCCCGCGTTATCCGCGGTGCGGCGCAGGAACGTCTCGTACCACTCCGCGATGCGGACTTTGGCGCCATCGGAGCTGCTGTTGATTTCGCGAATCACCGCCAGACGCGACGCGCCCGCGGCGAGTTTTTGCGTCCAGTACGGGAGGCCGACGGAGTCCACATCGCGGCCGAGAACGTCGATGTAAATCGAGGTCAGCAGCCGTTCGCTGTCGCCGCCGAAACGCTGGGCGTATTCGTCGGACGCGAGGAAGCGATTCTCCAGTTCTTCGAAGCTGAGGCCTGCATCGAGTTCTTTCGTCCAGGCGGCGACGCCCAACGCGTCGCCGGGTCGGCCCAGGTTCTTTTGGTAAAGATCGCGGACGAATCGTTGGTGATATTCGTTCGAGTCGAGAATGCCGCGGATGACATCCGCGCGGGACATCAAACCCTTTTCGAACTTCGCCTTCCAGTTGGCCGCGCCGATGGCGTCGAGGTCGCGGCCCAGAAGATCGGCGTACAGGGCTTCGACGAAGCCGCGAACGACTTTGGGGCCGGCGATCTGCGTCTGCACGGAACCGCCGTTGTCGTCGGTGACCGTCACCGTCAAGGTGAGCGGCGGCTGTGGCGTGGCCGTTTGCGTCGAGGCGAAGTATTCGTCCGTGGCCAGCACGCTCGCCTCGACTTGGGCGCGAGTTAGCTTCCCGTTCAGAACCGGCGCCGCCAACGCCGCCAGCCGTTCGGGCGCGAGCGGTTGATGAACGTAGGCGTCGTACGCGCGGCGAATTTGCGTTTCGAGCGCCTCCTGTGTGCTTTGGATCGCCTGAACGACGGCAAGGCGGCTCGTCCCGGCGTTGAGGCGCCGCAACCATTCCGTGCGTCCGGCCATGTCGGGCGTGCGATCGAGAATGTCGGCGTAGAGAGCTGTGACGAAGGTGTCGAGAGAGCCGCCGGCGTGCGTGAAATATTCGGCGGACGCCAGGAAGGTCGCTTCGAGATCCTGGAAGCTCAGACCGCGATCGAGCGCTTGCGTCCAGAATTTGACGCCGTCGGCGTCGCCGGCGCGGCCGAACAGCCGCGGGTAAAGCTCCTTAACGAATTTGGCGTGATATTCGTGCGAATCGAGGAGGCCGCGAGCGACATCCGTTCGCGAGAGCTTGCCCTGCTCGAAGAGGATTTTCCAGTACGCGTAACCGATCGCGTCGATCTTGCGGCCCAGAAGGTCGACGTACAGCGATTCGACGTAACCGACGACATCGGCCCCCGCGGTCTGCGGCGTGTAAGCGATGGCGAAGTCGGTCGAGCCATTGGTATAGCGATAATCGAGCCGGGCCACGCCGGCTTCGCCCGTCAGCCGCACGACCATTCGGGCCACGGGTAAGTAGCTCTCGACGCCCTTGCGGAATTTCGGCGTTTGATTGATGAACACCCGCTGGAAGCTATTTTCGCCGAGCAAGGGGATGACGGTGCGGCTCAGCAGGATGCCCGCTTCCGAATACGTTTCGACGACGTTGCCCTGCGTCGCGATATGGACGAGGTCGATCGAATCGAGGTAGACCGGCGTCGGGAAATCGAAGATCAACGTACCCCCCGAGGCGTTGGGGCTTGTGCCGCCGTCGGACAGGATCAGAATGTTGCCGAGGGGCAAAGCGTTGACGCCGATTTGGCCGGGCTCGCCATGAACGCCGACGCCCGGGCCGCTGAAGGCCTGGTTCGGCGTGCCCAGTTCCGCCTGACCGCCCGGGTTGGCGCTGTCGAAGATCTTGGCCGGGTGATTCGCGACGCCCGTCGACACGAGGAAGCCGCGATTGCCCGGTTCGAGGAATTGATTGGCGATCGTCTGCCCCGCGCTCAAGACGGAACCGGTCGCGGAAAGTTCGAAATCGATCGTCTCACGGCCGCCAACTTCCGCCTGCACATGGCCGCCATCGCTGCCGACGATGTCGACGTGGAAGACGTCGTTCACGCCGGCGTCGGCGAATGTTCCCGACACGGTGATCGGCATGCCCGTGGGCGCCACGGTCGGCACGCTGGCTTGCAAGTTCGCGGGCGCGACGTTGTTGACGGTGGCCGTGAGGGTTTTGACGTCGCTGAGACCGCTGTCGTCGGAAAGGGTCACCGTCACGTCATAAGTATTCTGCCCGCTAGCCTGGCGGACGCTGTTGTCGGCATAGCGGTGGGTGAGGCTGAAAGCGCGGTCGCCCTCAGGAATGTCGATGATGTCGAAGGTTTCGTCGCCCCAATTGACGCGCACGCGATGGAAGTTGAGAGAGCCGGGATCGGTGAAGACGGCTTCGAGCAGCACGCTCTGGCCTTCAGTTGTTGTGGCCAGGGTCAAGGTCGGCGTTTGCAAAACGGGGGCGACCGGGAGAACTTCGATCGTCGTCTGGTAGATGGCGTAGCCGTCTTTGTCGGCGACTTTGCCGCGAATGACGATCGTTCCCGGCTTGGCCAGCAGCGCTGCGGGGATGTTGGCCGTCGCGCCGCCGGGGACGAAAACGCCATCGCCGAAATCGTAGCTGTAGGTGAAGCCGGCGCTCTGGTCGGCGCTTGAGGGATCGACGACATTCTGGAATGTGACGGTCGCCGGGCTGCCTTCATTCACGGGGCCGTTGTTGACGAATTGCAGATTCGGGCCGCGATTGATCACGATCAGATCGAACGCGATCGACCCCGGCAGTCCGGCGTCGTCGACCGCGGTGATGGTGACTCGTTGGCTATCGAACGGCCCATCGTCGGGCGTGAACGTCCATGTCCAGCGGCCGGGAGAGCTTTCCACGACCGTGCCGATGGAGGCGGTGAGCGTGACTGGGTCGCCGCCGGGGCTGACGATAACGCCGCTCAGCGTCGCTTGCGAACCTTCGTCGATCGCGACCGCCTGCTGATTCTTGTCGATCAGCAAACTCGGCGGCAGTTCGCGAACGATGAGTTCCGTTTCGTAGAGGGCGTAATCGGTCCCATCGAAGACGCGGCCGAGGATGGTGTTCGAGCCGCCTGTGCGCAAGATCTTCGCGGTCGACGGGACGGACATCGTCGCCGGGCCATCGATCCAGACGCCATCGCCGAAATCGTAGCTG
>JBAXFO010000241.1:0-6848 GCA_037139885.1 Planctomycetota bacterium | reverse complement strand
GCGTACTTGGACAACGGCTGCAAGCTGTTGAAAGGGGGCCGCTCTTGATTCGTTGCTCAAGCCGCCGTTGGCTCCCCGTAACCGCAATCGCTCTCAACGGCCGACCGGTTGTTCTCGGTTCACCGAATCACAAAAAACAAGCAGCCTAAAGTCATTCACAACGCCGAGCCATTGATGTGGAGATTTCATCATGCAAGAACGTAAGAAGTTGTCTGAGATCGTATCGGGAAGCAGTGGTGGAGGTAACTGGATCAACGGGAATTGGGGCGACATTGCCCCAGCCCCCGAGTTCGGTCTGATTCCGCCTGGCATCTACATCGGTCACCTGATCGAAAAGCGTCCCGATGTCGCTCGCACCGGGACGGGTACTATTAAGCTCGTCTTCGCGATTTCTGAAGGCGATCACAAAGGCCGGCGCCTTTGGTACGACGTCTGGTTGACGGACAAGAACAAAGCTAACGCCGTCCGAGACTTCCAAAAGCTCGGCATCCAAGGCAAGGACCAAATCGATGCACCCCTGCCGGCGAACAAGCGCATCCGCTGCAAGCTGGACGTGAAGTTGAAGCGGAACGATTCCGGCGACGAGTTCAACGAATTGAGGACATTTACGGTCATCGGCGTCGACGACGTTGAGGCCGAGCCGTTCGCCCCCGACATGGGAAAGGGGGCGCAACCGTGACCAGTTGCACTTACGGATTTATGATCCTGGGGGCTCTTACGGAGCCGCGGCGGACGGTTGACGCCGCCGCGGCCTTCCGTGGTTATTGTTCCCTCGATGAAAGGGCCGGCGTTGACCGCGAAGGGTATCTTTCTGCGTTTCAGTTCGGCAACGACTACGTCGTCCACCTCAAAGAAGCCGGCTCCGTTAGGGGCTTCGATGGATATTGCTGGTCGCCCTGGCTCTGGTTCGATTTCGACTGCAAGGACGACCTTGGCGCGGCCCTGGCGGATGCTCGCCGCTTGGCATCAACCACAATCGAACGTTATCGGCTCGACGAAGACGCTCTGCTGTTGTTCTTCTCGGGCGCCAAGGGCTTCCATCTCGGCGTGCCGACCAGCCTCTGGTCGGCGGAGCCGTCTAGAACGTTCCACACGTCAGCTAGGTGTTTTGCGGAGTGGATTTGCAGCGTTGCCGGCGTCAGTATCGACACCGCCATCTACGACCGCGTTCGGGCCTTTCGGGCTCCTAATTCCTGGCATCCGAAAACCGGGTTGCACAAACGGAGGCTGACGCACGAAGAATTGATGAACCTCTCGCTCGATGGTATCCGTGCGCTGGCGACCAAGCCGGCACCGTTCGAAGTGCCGCCCTCGCCACCGCAGAACAACCAGGCGAAGGCCGACTGGGACGCCGCAGTCGCCGCCGTTCGCGACAAACCCGAGGCTCGGCGTCAAGCGAGCGATGAAATCCGGTTGACCCTGAACCGGGCGACGCTTGACTTTATTCGCAACGGCGCCCCGGAGGGCGAACGTTCTCGACGATTGTTTTCGGCCGCGGCGAACTTGAGTGAATTTGGCTGCCCCGGATCTCTCGCCCATGCATTGCTCACGGAAGCGGCCAGGGATTCGGGCCTGCCCCCAACCGAAGTTCGGCGGCAAATCAACTGTGGGTTGGCCCACGCTGGTCCGGTTGCGATTGCTGACGTCATGTTTTCGACGGCGTCGACAGGCACCACGCCGCCGCTGGATGTTCTTCAAAAACAACTTGCGGAGCTCTGGCGGCGCGAACCCGCTGCAAGCAAAGAGACGCCGCCGCTGATTGCCGCGGCGAAGGAGTCGCTCGGCGCCATTGTTCTCGCCGACGGCCAGAGCAACGTGTTGTCACTGTTTAGCTCGGCGGACTCGTCAGATTCCCCCGCCGTTCGGGAGAATGAGACTGGTCCGTACACCACCAAAGGAGATCGACGGTGAACGAAACTACGGCAAAATTCCAGCCTGCCTCCGACCTGCTGCGTGATTGGCGCGGTGATGTTCTCTCGGGAACGCCACCAACGTTCTATCCGATCGGTAACGGCGATCTCGCCCGAATCGAAATCGGACCCAAGTTGGTGACGTTGATCGGCGGGGGGCCGGGTGCCGGCAAGACCGCATTCACGATGCAGGCCACGATCGACGCCTTGCGTCTCACGCCCGACTTGCGGGCCGTGGTCTGCAACATCGAGATGCCGCCGGCCGTCCTGCTCGACCGTCAGTTGGCGAGGCTGTCTGGCGTCGATTTGAAGACCATTCGCTACCGCCGTCTCGGCCCAGAGCACGCTAACCGCATTGAAACGGCAATGGCGACGTTCGAACCGGCTTGCGAACGGTTGGCGTTCGTTCGCCCACCGTTCAACCTGGCGAACGTGGCCGCAACAGCCGATGCCTTCAATGCGGGGTTAATCGTGCTGGATTACATCCAGCGGATCGCGCCGCCCGGTGATCATGGCGACAGCCGTAGCGCTGTCGATTCGACGATGGATTTCATTCGTAAAATCGCGGACCAAGGGGTTGCCGTGATTATTGTCGCCGCCGTCTCTCGATCGAAGGATTCGCGAGGCCGGAGCACTTACGATACCGATTCGCTCAACCTGGCTTCGTTTCGCGAATCGTCCGAACTCGAGTTCGGGGCTGACGACGCTTTCATCTTGGGACGTGAAGGCGAAGATTCGAGCAACGTGATCTTGAAGCACTTGAAGAGCCGTCACGGGGAATGCCGGGACATCTCCCTGAACTTCAATGGGGCGATTCAACGGTTCACCGCCACTGACACCGCGCCGGCGCCACAGAACGCTCAAGTGGAACTGCAAGGTCTTTGGCTGCAGGAGAGCCCGGGCAATCCTAACGAAAGGGGGCGTCGATGATGGCGACGAACAACATCTTGCAGGTGGGCCAAGAGCCGTCACCAATGATCGCGCCACGAGAATCGATGCCCGCGGTCAAAAAGACGAGCAAGCCGAAGGAGAAACGAAGCTCCCTCGGCCGCTTCGAGTGCGTCAACGCATTCGTCGATTCGACGATGGCGACTCTGGGCCGTGCCGAGTTGGCCGTCTGGGTGCTCTTGTGGCGTGATACGCAACCTGACGGCTTGGCCCGAACAGGCCAAGCCGACATTGCCCGTCGCACTGGGGTCTCCGATCGCACTGTCCGTCGGGCACTGCGACGGTTGGAGGGTCGAGGACTGGTAATTGTGGTTCAACGCGGGGCCTTGCAACGGGGGCCGTCCGTTTACCGGGTTGTTCCCGTTGAGCGGCTACCTTTGGGGACATAACTGTGTCCGGTTTGCTACGGACATTTCGCGTCAATTGCTGCGGACATAGCTCTGTCCAGCATCCCATAAGGGACCAGAAAGAGCGGCCCCCCTAACGGGGGCCGCTCGAAGAAAGAAGAGAGTTGACACCAGCACGGATTAGAATGCTGGTGTGGTCAAGGATGACTTCGACGACGGCGATGAATGCCAACGAGACGGCCAGCCTGGCCGTTCGGAGTCCGAGAAGACGGGCAGGCTGGCTTCGATTTTACGATTCATGCGAGGCGAGATATCGGTGAAAAGTTAGAGGCCCTTTCGGGGGAAAGAAAGGCAAGTGACTCATGGGGACCGTGTTCAAGAAAACGTATACGAAGCCTGTTCCGGCTGGGGCCGAGACGTTTACCCGCGAAGGGCAACGCTTCGTTCGCTGGAAGGACGCCAAGGGTAAAACGCGGAAGGCTCGCGTCACGGCGGGCAAGGATGGCACCGAACGCATCACGATCGAGTCTGGCTACTTTGTCGCGAAGTACCGCGATGGCGACGGCGTCGTGCGCGTTATTTCGACTGGTTGCAGAGACGAGCAAGCCGCCCGAAAGGAATTGTCGAACCTGGAACGGCAAGCGGAACTGGTGAAGTCGAACGTCATCACATCGACGGAAGCTGCCATTTCCCGACATCAAGACAGGCCGCTTTCGGAGCATTTCGTGGCCTACCTTGCATCGCTCGAAAGCTCCGGGGCTTGCAAAGAGCATAGAGCAGAACGCAAGCGGCAACTGAACCGAATGGCGACGCAATGCGGGTTTCAACGGCTGGCCGACCTCGACCGCGGCAAACTGGAAGGCTGGCTCACTGAGCAATCCCGCAACAACATGTCGGCCCGAACCCGCAATTCTTACCTGTCGTCCGCTCTTGCCTTTTCCAACTGGTGCATCGAAGCGACCATCAAGCGGATGGCAACGAACCCCTTCGCGGGCATCCCGAAGGCGAACGAAAAAGCCGACCCTCGGCGGCAACGCCGGGCGATGACCGAGCCCGAACTAACGAAGCTGCTCGCTGTGGCGAGGGAACGCCCGCTACATGACGCTCTTACCGTTCGCCGCGGGCCTCGACGCGGTGAGCGCTACGCAATCGTCCGCGAAGATGTGCGGGCCTTGCTCGACCTCCGAGGACAGGAACGCGCTCTGATCTACAAGACACTGGTTCTGAGCGGGCTCCGTAAAGGTGAGTTATCGTCGCTTACCGTTGCCCAAATGAATCTGGAGGATCAGGTCCCCCACGCCATCCTTGACGCCGCGAACGAGAAGAGCCGCGAAGGAAACCTGATTCCCCTCCGCGATGATCTCGCCGCCGACCTTCGAGGTTGGCTGGCGCAGAAGTTGGCCCGTCTACAAGACGACACCCGCAAACGCGGCGAGCCGATCCCCGCTCGCTTGCCACCAGAGACGCGACTCTTCGACGTGCCGGATAAACTGTGCAAGATTCTGAACCGAGACTTGAAGCTGGCCGGAATCGCCAAACGCGACGATCGTAACCGCGTTCTCGATGTTCACGCTTTGCGGCACACGTTCGGCACCATGATGAGCAAGGGCGGAGTCTCGCCGCGGACGACGCAAGCCGCCATGCGGCACAGCAAGATTGAATTGACGATGGGCGTCTATACCGATCCCCGACTGCTCGACATTCGCGGGGCATTGGACGTGTTGCCGACCTTGTCCGTTGACGGGGACCAAGCGAGCCGGCAATTGACCATGGCAACTGGAACGACCAGTATTACGAATGACGCCGTTACGTCACAGCCGCTTGCACCAGTGCTTGCACCAACTCGGTGCAAGCGTGGTCAAAAGCAGTCCCTAGCCGTCAAATTGGCAGACGGATTTGAGTCGAGTGATCGCGCGGACCAAGTCGCCGTAAGTGGTGATCTGGACAAACGAAAAGAGCCGGTGACAGTTCCTGTCATCGGCTCTCAAAGAGTGGGCGTTATAGGATTTGAACCTATGACCCCCAGCGTGTCGAGCTGGTGCTCTAGCCAACTGAGCTAAACGCCCTTCGTTTGGTAGAGGATAGAAGCGTCGCCCAGGTTCGTCAAGGGGAGTCGGAAACGGATTTGGGGGCTGTCCCGCCCAGGCGGCCCCGGGAATGCAGACTTTCCAGGGGAGGCGGGAGCGCGGCATGCCAGGCGGCGGCGGCCGATTTTTTGGGGCGACTTGGTTGTTGTGGTTGGAGCGAGGGGGTGGTAATCTGAGAAGGCCAAGGCTTGAGGCCTCAGCGAGCTCAACACGTGCGGTTCATGGTGAAGGAACAATGGCCGATCAACGAAAATTGATTCTGATCTGCGATGACGACTACGAATTGAGCGATGGCATCCGCGCCGTGCTCGAAAATCTGGGGCATCAGGTGATGCAGGCCCGCGATGGTCAGCAGGGCAAACAGATGGTCTACAATCATCAGCCCGACCTGGTGATTCTCGACATGATGATGCCGCGCATGGGAGGCTATCCCGTGCTCGAGCACTTCAAAGGCAAGACCGATGCGCCGCCGATCATCATGATCACGGCGAACGAAGGAAGCCGGCACAAGGCGTACGCGGAATACCTCGGCGTCATCGATTACATCCGCAAGCCGTTCGCGATGGAACGATTGCTCGAAGCGGTCGAGCGCGGCCTGAATCCGAAGGAGCCCGCACAGCCGAAGGTCTAGGCAGGTTGACTTAATCTGCCGAATCGACCGCGAACCCGCCTCTTCGCTCCCCCGCGAGCATCGAAATTCGTCGACATCGGTGATGCAACTCTACTTCGGCGAAGACAGACCAAACCCAGCGCGGAAGAACGACGATAAAGCGCTTCCCCCGGGCCTACGAAAGTAGGCCCGCATCGATGTCCCCGTGGGGCGTCGGTCGCCGTCGCTAATTTAGTGCGTCAACCAGACCAAATTTCGGTTTCGGCGAGCCGCCGGGCTTGTCCCGGCGGGATAAACCCGCCGGCTCGCGCCGAAGATTTAGCCTGGACGAGGCCGTAGTCAACCCATTCAAGCCCTGGGATTACCAAATCCCAGGGATCCAGACAGCGACAAGGCCCGAGGATGAAACCATCCTCGGGCCTTGCGTTTTTGACGCCTTGGTGTGGGATTAAGGAACTGTCTGGATCCCCGAGATTCGGCGCGTCTCATCCCAGGGCTTGGCTGCTGGCGACCTACTCCACCTTCAGCGTAAGGTGTGGAAGGTTTCTTGGCCCACGCTGTGAAGCAACAAGCGGAAACTCGGCGGTCATTTAAAACATCTTACGGAGAACGAGCACGCTCAGGGCGGCGACGATCGCGGCGCCGGGAATCGTCAAGATCCACGCCCACACGACGCGGCTGGCCACGCCCCAGCGGACAGCCGACCAGCGTTTGAGAGCACCGACGCCGACGATGGCGCCCGTGATCGTGTGCGTCGTGCTGACGGGAATGCCTTTGTAGATGGTCGTGAGGGCGAGCGTCAGGGCGGCGCCGGTTTCGGCGGCGAAGCCGTCGACCGGTCGTAGGCGGCTGATGCGCTGGCCCATCGTTTTGACGATCTTCCATCCCCCCATCAAGGTGCCCAGCCCCATCGCGAGATGGCAGGCGACCACGATCTCCGTGGGCA
>JBAXFO010000240.1:0-6850 GCA_037139885.1 Planctomycetota bacterium | reverse complement strand
GATAATGGCTGCCGTCGCGGAAGAGCGAGCGCGAAAACCAGCGGCCGCTTTCGCGCTGGTTATCTTTCAACCAGGCGATGCCTTTGACCAAAGCCGGGTCGTTCGCGGGGACGCCGCTTTGCCGCAAGACATAGATGGCGAACGCGGCGCCGTAGCCATCGGCGATTTCGGGCGTCTGTTCTTTCTTGTCGCCGCGCTTCCACGGGAAGAGCCCCGCCGACGACCAACCGCCATCGGGCCGCTGCAGTTCGCGGATCTCTTTCTGCCAGGCTTCGCGCTCGGCGGGCGTAACGAGGTCGGGAACGACCGAGCCGGCCCACAACAGCATTCCCTTATGATGCGCGTTCTTGGGCGGGTTGGCCTGCAAGTAGTTCTTGATCTTCGCCAGGCCCTGAACCGCGGCGTCCGTCTTCGCGTAATCGCCCGGGGCGACGCCGACCGCCAGCGCGGCCAGGGTGACGCCATAATGATCGTCGTTCTCCATCGGCGGCCAACCGCAAATCAGCCAGCTCCAACCGCCGTCGGGGCGCTGGATCGTCCACATGCGATCGAGGGCGGCCCGGGTTGTCGGATGGAGGGTCTTCGTCGTGCGCGAATCGTTATGCGCCAGGGCGGCGGCGCTGACGATCACCTCGGCGTTCCAGCGCGGCTTCTTTTCCTGCCAGCGCTGCGTCACCATCGTCTCCAGGGCTGTGCGAATCTCGTCGTGGACCGGGGTCTTCGCGGAGATCGTGGGCCGCGCGTAGAGAAACGCGACGTTGGTATGGCAGGTGAAACATTCGCGTTGCCGGGTCCATTGCAAGGCGGCCGCGTCGAGAAATTCGACCGCCTTGTCGAGCGAATACGCCTTGATGGCGGGCTCGTCGCTTCTGTTCGGACCGAGTTTCACCGGTTCCTGAGCCCGAACGAACGAGGGGAAAAACAGCCACAGCACGAGGAATGACCGACGCATGAGAATTCTCCTTCGCCGCATCATAAGCGACCCGTTGGGCGATGTCAGCGGTCCGCTTTGCATTTTTCTGTTTCGTCATAAGATCACCCGCATGAATCACGACATTCGTATTTTGCGCGAGCCGGGCGTTTACCTGGTGGGCCGGCAGTCGACGGACGATGCGGAGATCGACCGCTTCCTCGCCGATCATCAGGTTTCCACGTGGGAAAGCGATTCGGAAGTGGCCGGCGAATATCTCTCCGAAGTCGCCGGGCGGGTTTGCTACATGTCGTTCGCCAAGCCTCGGCCCGGCGGCAATCACGCTTACCTCAAACACATTCTCGAAGTCGGCCATGGCTCCGTCCTCGAACATGCGGTGTGGAATTTCGTCTTCACCGGCATCAGCCGTTCCTGCACGCACGAGCTCATCCGCCACCGCGCGGGCTTCGGCTATTCGCAGCTTTCCCAGCGCTATGTCGATGAATCGATCGCCGAATACGTCGAGCCCGATTGCATCGCCAACGATCCCGAATTGCACGCCCTCTGGACCAAGGCCGTCGGCGATTGCCATCAAGCGTACGTGCAACTGACCGAGAAACTCCTCAAGTCTTTCGAGAGCGAACCCGACAAGACGCTGCGCCGCAAGCTCGCCCGTCAGGCCGCCCGCAGCATCCTGCCCAACGCCACCGAAACGAAAATCTTCGTGACCGCCAATTCGCGGGCGCTGCGGCACTTCATCGAGCTGCGCGGCAATCGCCACGCCGAAACGGAGATTCGCAAGCTCGCCATCGCGGTGCTCCATGTGATGCAAAAGGAAGCGCCGAATCTGTTCGGCGACTATCGCCTCGAACCGCTCGGCGACGGCACGTTCGAAGCGAGCACGGAATACCGGAAGGTTTGACTTCCCCCGACATCGGAGACTTTCATGCAGCGGACCTTGATTCTTTTCAAACCCGATTGCGTCCAACGGCGCCTGGTCGGGACGTTAACCGCAAAATTCGAGCAAAAGGGGCTGCGGCTTGCGGGTCTCAAACTCGTGCATCCGAGCCGGACGTTGGCCGAGAAGCATTATGCCGTCCATAAAGGCAAACCCTTCTACGAATCGCTGCTGACGTTTTTGACGAGCGGGCCGACAGTGGCTTTGGTGTGGGAAGGGCGTGAAGCGGTGGCTGTGGCCCGCAATCTCATCGGCGCGACGGACGGCGCCAAGGCCGCTCCCGGCACGATTCGCGGCGATTATGGAATCAGCGTGCAGAACAATCTCGTGCACGGCAGCGACAGTCCCGAAAACGCGGCTCTCGAAATCGGCCTGTGGTTCACGCCGGAAGAGCTTGTCGCGTTCGCCCCGATCGATCAGCCGTGGATCGGCTAAAGCCGCGGCCCGAGTGAAATGCCAACCTTGGGGACCGTCGACTTCGGCCCCCAAGAGGCCGGCTTGGGTCACGCATGGCGGAATGCGGCATACCTTTGTGGAGCGGCACACTGCCTTGCAGCCGATGGCATGGAATCTCGGTTTTTCGGTTGAATCGTCGCTCGCCTTACGTTCCAATGAAACTCAGCCCTGCCTCGTGCATGGGCTCCCTCCGCCTCGACGCCTTTCTCAACCGCCCCCGGAGTTGTCTTCCATGAAGCGTTTCGCGCCTGTGCCGTTGTGTTTTATCTTGCTCATCGGGAGTTTCGTGCTCGCTCAGACGACCACGGAGTTCAAGGGGCATCAAGGCCTCGTCTTCAACGTCGCGTTCAGTCCCGACGGCAAGACGCTGGCGACCGCCAGCTTCGATAACACCGTGAAGCTTTGGGACTACGCCGCCGCCAAGGAAACGGGCGTTTTGAAGGGGCACACCGCCCCGGTTTACAGCGTCGTCTTCACCCCCGACGGCAACACCATCGCCACCGCCAGCCAGGATCTCACCATCCGCCTCTGGGACGCGAAGGACGGCAAATTTCAGAAGGAACTCAAAGGCCACACCGGCATCGTCGACGCCCTCGCCTTCAGCCCCGACGGCAAAACGCTCGCGTCGGGTTCGGCCGACAAGTCGGTCCGCCTTTGGGATCTCAGCAAGGGAGCCGAACTCAAGAAGCTTGGCGAACACAAGGAGTCGGTCTACAGCGTCGCCTTCAGCCCCGACGGCAAGCTCCTCGCTTCCGGCGGCAACGACGGCTTCATCAAAGTGTGGGACGTAGCCGCCCAGAAGGAAACGAAGACCCTCGAAATCCCGCCGTACAAGCCGGTCCTCGTCGAAGGCAAGAAGGAAGAGAAAAAAGAAGAGAAGAAAGACGAAAAGAAGGACGAAAAGAAGAAGGACAAGAAAGACGATAAGAAGCAGCCCGACCTCACGCCCAAAGAAATCCGCGACGGCGTCACCGCCGTGGTCTTCGGCCCCGACAACGCCACGCTCTATTCCGTCGGCTTCGATCGCAACCTGCGTATCTGGAACGTCGTCGAAGGCAAAGAGACCAAGAAGATCGGCCCCACCCCCGACGATCTCTTCGGCCTGGCGCTCTCAAAAGACGGCAAATCGCTCGCCACCAGCGGTTATGGCGGCAGCATCCGCGTCTACGACGCCGCCTCCGGGAAAGAAACCTACAACGCGCACCTCAAGAAGCTCATCACCTATTGCGTCGCCTTCACGCCCGACGGCACGGCTCTCGTCATCGGCAATGAGAAAGACAACGCCGCCCGCGTGATTCCGCTCAAAGCCAAATAGGCGCGGTGTGCGGCTCTCGCTTGCCCCTCCCCCTCGATACTCCCGGAACACCGAGTGGGGGGGGGAAGCAGCATCACGGTTTCTCTCAACTTGACGTCTGCGGGCTTCGCTTCCCGCACAACCCGCCCTACGGATTTTGCCGCGGCCTCTTCTCCAGCGACTTGAGTTTTTCTTCGAGAGGCGGGCGCTGCGCCGGGGCGGCGGCGGCGATCGCTTCACGCAAGGTTGTGGCGGCGTCAGCGTTTTGGCCGTTCCACGCATAAGCGTCCGCAAGGGTGGCGAGAGCGTCGACATTGGGCTGAACGCCGGCGGCACGAGCGATGGCGGCGTAAAAGAGAGCTTCACGGCGCACGCCGGGGACATCGCCCAGGGCGCCTCGCAAACGTTCGTCGGCACGCTGTTTGGCGTAATCGGGCCAGTCGGGAGCAAGAAGCAAACCTGCGGCGAACTCCTTCTGAGCGTCTTCGCTGCGGCCCAGGTCCAGGAGGATGCCGCCGCGATGGAACCGAGGGGCGGGGCGATTCGGGCGGACGGTCTTGACGTAATCGAGCAGCGTCAACGCATCGTTCGACTTGCCGTCGAAGTGCAGATACGTCGCCAGGAACGTTTCGCTGTCGATCGCCAGATCCATCGACTTGAACGAACGCGTGAGCCGATTGATGGCCGAGCGCGTGTCGCCTTCTTGAAATTCGATCAAGGCCAGATGGAGCAGCGAACTGTTGTCGTCGGGGGCGTGTTCGAGGCGGCGCAAGTAGTTTTCCTTGGCCGCGGCGTTGTCGCCTGCCGCTTCATGGCCGACGCCGATGTAGAAATAGCTGCGCACATTGTTCGGCCGCTTGTCGAGCACATCTTCCCAGAGCGACACGGCGGAGCGGTAGTCCTCGTTCCGCAAGATCGTCCCGACCGTCAACGTGACGATCGCCACGCTGACCACAGCCATCAAGGGCCAACCTTTTTTCACCAACCCCGGCGCCAAGCGCTGGCAAGCGGCATACCCGCCGACGACGACCAGCGTCGCCAAAAACATCAGCGGCACATACATGCGATATTCGTTCGCAACATCGCGCAGCGGCAGAACGCTCGAGGTGAGCGACAGCACGAAATAGACCCCCAACCCCAAGAACGCGGCCGCATTCCCCCGCAAAGCGCCGATCAAACAGACGAGAAAAACGATCGTCAGCACGACCCCCGCCGCCAGGGAATCGCGAAGGCCCTCGGCGATCGGCCAATCGTGATAATCGAAGCACAGATCCCTCGGCCAAACCGCGAGCTTCATATAATGAACCAGTACGCCAAGCTGCGTACTTAAATATTGCACGGGGGTGAGGCCCGGAATATTAAACCCCGAACTCGTGTCGGAAACGGGGGCGGGGGCGATGAAATTCATGAGATGCATGCGGAGCGGAAAGGCCGCGATGGTCGCCAGGCCAAGATAGTAGAGCCCGCGCCGCCGCACGACTTCAAGCCACGATTTCGAGAGAAAGACGCGATCGTAAAACAGCGCCACGGGGATCATGGTCAGCATCACTTCTTTACAGCCGATGCCGCCCCACGCCGCGGCGATCGAGCCGAGATACCAGCCGAGCGGCCGCGGCGCTTGCGACCCCCGAACCAGGCCGTAAAGAGCGAGAACGTAAAACATCCCCATGCCCGATTCGCAGCGCTGGATCACATAAGTCACGGCATGGGTGTTCAGCGGATGCACGACCCAGACCGCGGCCGCAGCCAGGGCGAGCGACGTCTCCGCGCCGTCCCAGCGCCCCTGCCACCGCGGCAACAACAACGTTCGCCGCACGACGCCAAAGAGCCCGAGGGCGGCGACGATATGGATCGCGAGATTGACGAGATGATAGCCCGCGGCGCTCGCGCCCCCCGCGAGCGCGTTGGCCGTCAACGACAGCGCCACCACCGGCCGGGGCGAGAAGTGAGCGATGTTGTCGGCTGCATCGCGCAATTGCGGATTGTTGACGATCCAGATGTAGTCGTCGAGTTGAAACGCCTTCGTCAGCGTGTTGGCGTATGCGATCCAGCCAAGGATAACGATCAGAACGATCGCCTTCGCGGGAGTGACCGTCGCAATTCCCTTCAATAGCGCGGACATCGAAGCACCTAAGGTTTTTTGAAACGACAGCGAAACGCCGCTGGAGAGTTTTTTACGACGTTTCGCGTTCGTGATGTCGGGTTCGATTCCTCACGTCGGCCGCCGCCAGGTCGCGCCGCAGGCCTGGGCAAGCAAGTTCGCCTCGGACGGCCCCCACGATCCCGCGGCATACGTCGGCAGCGGCGTCGGCTGGTTCTGCCAGGCTTCAAGGATCGGCGTGATATATTTCCACGACGCTTCCAGTTCGTCCGATTTCATGAACAGCGACGGATCGCCGCGGAGGGCGTCGAGCAAGAGCCGTTCGTACGCCTCGGGCAGGGCCTGATGAAACGAGGAGCGATAATCGAACGTGAGGCAGACGCGGTTGAGATCGAGCGACATGCCGGGCCGTTTCGCCGAGAACGAGACCGCGATTCCTTCCTGCGGCTGAATGCGGAACGACAGCACGTTGGGTTGCGCATCGGAAAGATCGCAAAAGTCTCCCTCGCATTCGAGCGTTCGGAAGAGACGCAGCGGCGGCAACTTGAACGTGACGGCGATCTCGGTGACGCGCTGGGCCATGCGTTTGCCGGTGCGGAGCAAGAAGGGGACGCCGGCCCAACGCCAGTTCTCGATTTCCGCGCGCATGGCGACGAACGTTTCCGTTCGCGAGTCGGCCGCGACGCCGTCTTCTTCGAGATAGCCGCGGGCCGCCGCGCCGTCGATGGTTCCCTTGGCGTATTGCGAGCGCACGACTTTCCGCTCGAAATTGCGACCATCGATCGGCACGAGGTTGCGCAGCGATTGCAGCTTGGCGTTGTTGACGTCGGCCGCGGACAGCGTCGCCGGCGGCTCCATGGTGACGAGGGCGAGCAGTTGCAGCATGTGGTTCTGCATCACGTCGCGCATCGCGCCGGCATGGTCGTAAAAGGCTCCGCGCTTGCCCTCCATGCCGACGGTCTCGGCGACGGTGATCTGCACGTGATCGACGTGCTGCCGATGAAAGAGGGGCTCGAAGATGGCGTTGCCGAAGCGAAACGCCAGGAGATTTTGCACGGTGTCTTTGCCGAGATAGTGATCGATGCGATAGATTTGGCCATGGTGCAGAAACTGATGGAGCCGACGGTTGAG